>JALUUP010000296.1 GCA_027021285.1 Bacteroidota bacterium
GGTGGAAATTGCAAAACCTCGCCACGTGGGTATTGGTATCGATGCCCTTCCGGAATGGATCCGGACGAGTCCCGTACTCACTGGAAATGACCTCGCACGGCTGGCCGGTGTGGAACGCCTTCCGGATAACGAACTTCTGCGAAACCGGTGGCGGGAATATCTTGCCGCTGATTCCGGAGAGTCGTCGACGGATTTCGAGGCGGCATTGGAACACGGTGACGGTACGGCGGCTCGCGATATCCTGGTCTCACGAATCAAGGTGCTTTCGCCGAACGTGGCTGTGATCGCGAAGGACCTTCACCGTTTATGTCGAGTCTTCCTTCGCGCCGGGGATATCGAAGCTGCGTGGGAATGCGCGTGGATGGGCGACACGGAGAAACTGAAAGCGGTCATGGAACATTCGTAACAAATTATTCGGAGAAAGGAAATGACGGAATTACACCTTACGATCGACGGCATGAGCTGCGATCATTGTGTTATGGCGGTTCGCAAGGCGTTTGAACGCCTCCCGGTGACGATCAAGGACGTGCGCGTGGGTTCCGCCCTGGTAGCTTACGAGGAAAACGAGGTGGGAATGGAGCAGTTGAAACAGGCCGTGGAGGAAGCAGGGTACACCCTCGTTGGAACATCCTCGCAATGATACACAAACCCGGCGCATTGCCGGGTTTGTGGCCCCCTTTTGTTTCGGTTGGATGCCGACCCGTTGCCGGACCGATGCACCCGCGCGACTCAGTATTGCTCTCCACCTTTCTTCCCCGTTACGGCTAATTTCAGCGAAAGGTTCAACGTACCGGCGAAGTTCGCGTTCAGGATCATGTCGATCAACCCGGCATCCCAGAAATACTGGTCCAACCGAACGATAGGATGGAGCATCCCCACGTAGATATACCTTCCCTCTTCCCATACACCGATTTCGATGGGAAAAGCGCTCGCGTGATCCAGACCGGGGCACGTGTTTCGGTCGTCTTCCCGGCTCTTTCCTACGACGTCCAAGGCCAGGGCTTCCGTGCGCTCCCGCGTCAAACCGAGGACGGCGGCGTTTCTGTTCACCGCCTTGATCACAGTAACCACTTTCCACTTGAGGTCGCTTAATTTCGTGTAGTGCTCGTAATCCCTGTCGGATTCAACCGGAGCGAATCTCGAAATTTGCGACTTGATTTCGTTCAAAACAGTTTTGAAGCGCAGTGTTCCGTTGCCGCGCGTATGGACTTTCCGAAGCACGACAGTCTGATCGATGTCGCGGAACCAGGTGAGGTCGCCGATGATCCAGGGGATGTCGGCTGAACCGACGCGGAGATCATCTTCTTCGCGTATGGGTTCAATTTGCTGGGCGGACAAGACGCCCTTGTGGTCGAGTTCGGTAATAACGCGTCGTATCTTGTTCTTGATGCGATAGGCGTACCTGGCAAGAGAATTGTACCGTTCGATATCGAGATCGTTTGCGATAATACGAACAGCCGTTTCCGGGTTCGCGATGGAAACCTGGGTGCCGTTTTCGTTATCGTAAATCGCGATGCGAAGCAAGGCTCCGACAATGTACTTGGTGTTATAGCTGACGAGTTTCGACGTGAATCCTTCATGCGAAAGGACGATCAGCCGGGCCTGGTATGCACAGTGATCCGCCGCTCGTTCGCGCACGATATTCGGTGTTCCGACGGTTCGAACCGCTCGTACGCGGAACTCGTCTCCGTAAAACGCTTTGGATACCATGGCGGTCAGTTCGTTGACAGGGCGCGAACTGTTCTTGATGACGAGTTCATACGTGCCGTACGACCTGGCCGCGCTCGATGCAGTAGCAACACAGATCAGTGCAACAATAAGACTATAGACCTTCTCTTTCATGCGTACCTCCGTCAGGTGTCGAGAACGTCGCTCCTTGAATGAGAATGGTCATCAGGGAAAGATTATTCAAGTCTTTTTTTCACCTTGCCTGAAATATTTTCCAAAACCGGAACAACGGTTCCAGACGGTAGATCGGACTTCAGTGAAAAAATCGGCGTGACGGGACGGAGTCGGGCGTCATGGCGAAGGCGGTTGCGGCACCCGCGGTTGGGTCTCAGTCTTGCCTGAATTCGTTCCGGATAAGGATGAGAATGGCTGATTGCGGCACAACGACCATCGATTCTCCTTCGAATTCGATCTCGATCGCCTCCTTGCGAAGAAACATCGCATAATCGCCTTCCTCGGCCTGGAGAGGGACGAACGCGAGAGGACTTTTCTGTTCTTCCCAAGGCTCGCGGTCGAAACCCTGCAAGTTCATAACGGGATAACCGGGACCAACTTTGACGATAAATCCGGTTTGAACGGGTTCCTTTTCCTTGACACCGGGTGGAAGGTACAATCCCTGTGCTGTTCTGTTTTTCCCCTCGTCCGGTTTTATGAGGACTTTATCTCCGACAACATGTATCGTCTTGATTCGTTGCATCATTCATCATTCCCAACCAACGACCCTTCCCTTGTTTACTTCCTGGAGATAGTCCATAACCGGTTTAAAGTACTCGAGCATTGCCTTCGGACTGATGTCCTCGCCTGTTTTCTCGCGAATCACTGTGCGCCAGTCCTTCGTTTTCCCCAACTCCAGAAGCTCCCAGAGCCACGTCCCGACTTCACGGTTTCCGTAGTAGTTGCAGTTATGTGGATCCTGCTTGAGAATTTGTTTCGCAATGTACATGTGAAGCTGATACTTGATCAGGTACGCGAGCGCATAATCGTAGTACTGGGCCGGGTCGTCGTTGATATGCGTCTTGGTTGCCGGGTCACAGAATTCTTCGCCGCGGGGTTCCGGCGGTTCCACGCCCTGGAATTTTTTCACGTATTCCCACCATCGCTGATTGAATTCATCCGGGGAAAGATTGTTTTCGTACAAGTCGCGTTCCCAGTGCGACATGACGCCGGCGGACCATGGGATGAACACCACGGCGTTGTCCAGCGCTTCATTGAGAAGCCACTGCGTCTGGTCGATTTTCATGTTCGGCGGCAGGATCCCGATTTCACGCAAATAGGGAATCTGGCGCGCGGCGATGCTGATGAGGTCTCCAACAGCTTCATGGAACGCCCGGTTCGCGCCGCCTCGCAGAACGAGGGGCACGGAAGGATTGGAATACGCGAGGTAGTAATAGATATGGCCCAGTTCGTGATGCGTCGTTTCGAACCAGCGATAGTTCGGAACCACGCTCATGAGCGAGCGCACGTCCTTGTCGAGATCAAGGTGCCAGGCGGAGGCGTGGGTGTTCTTCTTGCGCTTCGATCCGGGCGGAAGTTGGTACAAGTCTGATTTTTCCCAGAAAGAAGCTGGAAGTTCCGGGAATCCCAGTGAAGTGTAGAACCGTTCCGCCTGCTTCACGATCCACTCAGCGGATTTGCCCTTGAACAACGGATCGAGGTCGACACCTTCCACGATGCCGGGCCAGGCCTGCGACCAGCGGTTGCCGAGCCAGTGCGCGGGGATCGCTTTCGGAACGTCGCGACCGTACCGTTTTGCGAGAACATACTTGGCGTACGTGTGTAATTGCTCGTAAAGAGGCCGGGTCTGATCCAGTGTCTCCTGCATGAGCTGCATCATTTCTCCCACGGACATACCGTAGTCGGCGACCTGGAGATCGAAGAAAGAATGAAATCCCATGGCCCGGGCGACCTGGTTGCGAAGCTCGCGGAGCTCCACAAGTCCCGGTTTCAACACCGGTCCCACCTGCTTCGAAACTTCCCAGATGTGTTTGCGCTCATCCAGGTCCCGGGAAGTGGCGAGGATTTCATCGATCTGGTTCGGGGTAACGGTCTTCCGGCATCCCCACGGACCGCGTTCCAGACAATACTCGAATCCGTCCAGCAACGCGCTCTGATTTGCCTCCGCTTCGACGCGTTTTGCAACGACTTCGGGGACAATGCCCGGGTACGCGGCGGCAGTGAGGAGAATTTCGTTCAACTGCCGAACGGTGAGATCGTTGAGCCGGGCGGAGTCTGCTAAAAGCGTTTGGGTCTTTCGAATGATGACCGGGTTGCCGATGAAGGCAGCGAAAGCATCGTTGGCGCCGATACGCTGGCCGGTGTGCTCCGGGGTAACGTCGGTACTGGCTTTCCACTCGGCCTTTGCAGAGACGTAATAGAGAGGTTGGTACAACGAATCGTAGAACGTGAGAAACGCTTCTGCTTCTTTTTTCGGATTTTGTTGCGGCGACTGGCATCCCCACAGGAAAAGAAGGAGCGCCGGCCAAAGGATCTTGACGTGTTTCATACGAGTTATTCTAGGATGTCGTGAGAATGCGTTTATTTCGATGTTTCCTGGTATCGCAGGATAGTACCTTTTTGACCGACAACCCATGCCGAACCATTTTCGGGCATGGAAACGCCTATAAGGTTGTTGAGAGTGACGCGTTTAAGCATGGTCCAGGTAAGACCGCCGTTGGTTGTTCGCAACACGGTTCCATCTTTTCCAACGACAATTCCGTTCATCGGATCGGGAAAATCGACGCCGTGGAGTGGCAGAAATATCCCAGAGCGTTGCTGTTGCCACGTCTCGCCGCCATCCGTGGTTTTGAGAATCGTGCCTCCGTATCCCACGATCCAGCCGTCCTGGTCGTCAATGAACTCAGTGTCGAAGAGGTTGACCTTGGTCGGCGAAGGCGCTTCGTTCCATGTTTGTCCGCCGTCCCTTGTCAGGAGAATCTTACCCGTGGCGCCGACGATCACAGCATGTAAAGGACTGACGACTTCAATACTGTACAAGGTCGACCCATGGGCAATCTCGCTGACGTTCCACGATAACCCTCCGTCGGTTGTCCAGCCGACGTGACCACCTTCTCCAACGACGCCCCCCACTTGGTTATCCGCGAAATCGATGGAATTCCATTGCCAATTCTTACCCGTCAACTGAGCCGTCCAGGTGACCCCGCCGTCCTGTGAATGAACGATATAACCCAGGTCGCCCGCCGCCCATACATTGTTTCGATCCGATACGGCGATAGAGTAAATCGTTGCATTCTGATCGACGTGGCTTGTTGTCCAAGAATTGCCCCCATCCTGGGTCCTGAGAATATCACCACGCCGGGAAACCACCCAGCCGGTGCGTGTATCAATGAAAATCGTGTTGTACAAGGTTTCCGTCGTTCCTTTTACCACCGACACCCATGTCTCGCCCAGATCGGTGGATCGCAGGATCGTTCCACCTACACCCAGGGCTACGCCGGTAGATCCTTCGAACGAAATGTCCATGAGATCCTCGGATGTGCCAGAGTCAACGCGGTACCACTTCTCTCCTCCATCCGTGGTTTTCAGGATAACACCACCCTTTCCGACCACCCAGCCCGTTTTCGTGTCGATGAAGAACATGGAAATAAATGTTGCGATAGTTCTCGTCGCGATATTTTTCCATGTTTCGCCTCGGTCCGTGGTTTTCAACAGGAGCCCGTTTTGCCCGCAAATGAAACGAATGTTATCGTCAACGTAGTAGATGTATTCCGGGCTACCCGGGATGTCCATGCCGACACGTATCCAGGAATCTCCTCCGTTAGTCGTCTCGAGGATCAGTCCGTTCCAGCCCATGATCCATCCCCGCTTGTCGTCGTCGAAATAGATCGAACGCAGAAAATCGCGATTGGGAATGGATTTGTTGATCCAGGTCTGACCTCCATCGGTGGTGTGAAGCACCGTTCCGCCGACTCCCACAGCCCAACCGACATTCCTATTGAAAAAGTTGATGGCGTACACCCGTTTGTTTACGCCAGATTTCTGTCGATGCCATGTCAGTCCACCGTCGGTAGTATGGGAAATAATACCATCATTGCCACATGCCCATCCGTATTCCGCGTCCACGAATGACTGATCGTGAAACGTTTTATCCGTGTTGCTTTTGCACATGTTCCACGTCAGGCCTCCGTCCGTACTACGGATGATGATGCCGAATTCCCCGACGATGATGATATGGTTCGGCTCAGGACGCTGAACGCTCATGTTGGCGTTTCCATGGGGTAGCGGGTTCTGCCAGGTCCAGGTCTGCGCGGAACTGGTAAAAGCCGATGTGAGAAGAAACGAAACGAATACGAAAGGAAGAGCGAAACGAATCATAGTCTGGTCCCGGTGGAAAGAAGGTACAGTCAATGGAAAGATGAAGGTCCGAGGTAATAAAAGCTGGATGATTTCGCTACCACGAAATATTTATTCGTGGTTGATCACATAATAAAATACGTTACGGGTATTATGCGAGCAAATGTGAACAGGAATAATTCAATGTGGGAGGAAATAAGGAAAGGCGGTTGTTCGACCGCCTTTTTCCCCGTCTGGTTCGCGGGCTGCTGAACTGCGTTGACGGAAGGTCTAGAGGACCCTTCCCGTTTTTGTATGCACGTATCCTGCCAATTTCCAGAACCCCATGGAGACTGGTCGCGGTCCGCCGACACGAAACTGTTCCCCCCAGCTTCGTAACGAATCACGATCCATTCTGGTGGATACGGGGAAAATCAATATCTTAGTGTGGATTCTGAATTTCGTGTCCTCGGATATGAGTGGGAATAAAGACGTGCAGAATTTCATTGAATACATATTGAGCAATCCCGTCTATCTCGTCGCCATTATTGTTCTCGCGGCCGGATTACTCGTTTCTCTGGTGAAACGGTTGCTGAAACTGGTGTTTGCGCTGTGTGTTCTCATTCTCATCCTGGGAATCGTTCTTTATTTTTCCAGCGAGAACGATCGGGTGCGTGAAGTCGTTGCGCCGGTTCACGAAGGTATTGAAGAGGTGAATACATTCATCAACAATAAATCCCCTCAACTTTTAAAGAAAATCAAACAAGCTTCTGATTCGCTGCTGGTTTCGACCGATAGCACCTCCCCGTGACGGCGGTTCTCCTCTGCCTTGATCGTGTCGTTGTATTGGGCGTGGATGATCCGCATCCCCTCACTTACACCGTCATTCCCCGCACGCTTCAACCGCATAAACGGGCTGATTGAAGCACGGTTCGAGCATAATTCCGTGGCATAATCCTTGTTTACTGTAATCCGTCCAGGATACACGGTTACCTGGGCACACGGTGAGAAGGGAAAGAGAGTGTTCTGCGTGAGATACTGTTCATGTTTGCTGGGCGATTTGAGAGCGGTCGTTTCAGAAACAGGGCGGTTGCTCAGCAGGGCATTCTTTTTTCCCCAATAATCACTTGAATATTTCACCGGGGGCAGGTAGATTTTATGGAAACAGATGAAAGGAATTCAAAGCGCCTGATTTATGGTACGATATACGCTGTTACCTGCCCTCGTATTCTTATGCTGGAACTCGATGTCCTCTCAGACAATCTATGCGGTGCGGGGAATCGCGTTGGGTACGGAAACGGCCGATCCGGCATATGTTTCATCACTGTACAGCAACCCGGTTGGGTTGTTAACCGTTCGTAATTGGGAATTCATGAGTTCTGCAGTCGGATCGTTCAATCGCAGAGATGCTATCGGTGTTGGTATGGTTGGTGTGGCCTATCGAATTGGCGAGGATCAGGTTGGAGCCCTTTCGTACACACCAACCCAGAATTTCCTCCTCCGTTTTGAAGATGCGCCAATAACTCCGGAGAATAACGGCTTGTGGCCGCTCCCATCCGCGATTGAGTTTCGTGATCGTTTCAGAATCGGGTTTGCGCATCGCCTCTCCGACGAGATAGCGCTCGGTATCAGTGGACGGTGGGTCGAGGAAGACCTTCGCACCGCGGGTTCCAACCTTCAACAAGCCTCGGTGAACGTGTCATCGTTTCTGGCATCGTTGTGGAGTTTTAACCTTGGATTCAGCTATAATGTCACTTCATCGATCAGGGCTGGGGCGCTGATCGATAATGTGTTGGCTCTGAGGGAAGCCTATTTTCCGGATCATTATCGCCAGTATGAATTTCGGCCGGAGAAAATTGTTCGCATCGCGGGAGCATACGACGTTTCCGATCGACTTACGGTCACCGCTGAGGTGAATTCCCGTTTCGCCTCTATCGTTGGTTATGAATGGAATAATGTATTCGATGTACCGGATTTCACCGTTCGCCAAGGGTTCTGGATGACTTCCTCGTCGAATCCCGTCGAGGCGCTTTCATTCGGTCTGGGGTATTCGTATCGCGCGTTGAAATTCGATGTCGCGTACGTGCACTTTCCTGGTTCGCAAACGCCCTCGGAAGGTATCGCGCCGGGCGCTTTCGAACCATTGCTTTCATTGCACTGGAACAGGTACACGACGAACCGGTTTGCTTTTTCCATTTCCTATGCGTATCACACCGGAACCGAACCACTCGTCAGGATAGAGGACGTGCAATTCTTCAGCATGGTGTTTCCGGTCAACTACCGAGTCCATGCAATGCGTCCTCTCGGTTACGCCAGGGTTCAAAACACAACGGACAAGACCGTGTCGGCGCGCTTGTCGTTCTTTGTCCCCAAGCTCATGAGCTCTCCGACAAATACAAGCCAGTTTTACCTGGGACCGCATGAGGTACGGGACATTCCGTTCACGGCTGAATTCAATGAGAGCATTCTCTCCGTCCATGACGAGACGTTCCGGGATGCACGCATTGCCGTGATGGAAGCGGAAGTGAACGATTACACGGATATCGAATACAAGAAAGTTCTCATCCTGGGTCGGAATTTCTGGAATGGTGACCCGCTCATGCTGAAATATTTCGTGACGCCGGACGAACCGCGTGTCAAGGCATTTGCCCGAAAAGCATTGTACGAGAATATTGACTTCCTGGAATCGCTTCCGCCGGAGCGCCAGCCGTTGGAAAAAGCGCGTCTTGTATTCAATCGCCTAGCGAACCTTCTTTCTTATTATGCTGATGAGAAGACCTTTACGAGCGTGGAGGAATTCGACCGGGTACAATATCCCTCTGAAACTCTTGATTTGCGGGGCGGTGATTGTGACGACTTGTCCGTGTGTTACTCGGCCCTGATGAACAGCCTTGGCTTTGAAACAGCCTTTGTTGACGTGCGGTACGATTCGGTGGATGAAAACGGGGACAATGCGCACATCTACCTTCTCGTGGATACGAAACTGCCGGCCTACGTTTGGTCTTCTCTTACCAGCAATGAGCGGAAACTCGTGGTACGGCGTAACTCCACGAACCGGGAAACGCTGTGGATACCAATCGAACCGACGTTGATCACAAAGGGATTTGACGCGGCGTGGGAGCAGGGCGCCCTCGAGTATTACCACGATGTGGAACTGATGCTTGGTCAGTTGCGCGGAACCGTAAAGATTGTTGATGTTTATTGATTCGTCAATGCTCTCGTGAACTGGAATACGTGTAGAAATGTGAAGGAATGATATCATGAAATCACGAATGTATCTTGCAGTACTTTTTCTTCTTATCCTTGTCCCCGTGGTGCGGGCGAACATGGTGACCGTGGTCTCGATAAAGGGATACGCGGAAGTGCGTCGGGGAATGTCGGAACAATGGATCACGTTGCGTGTCGGTGATGTCCTGAAACCGGAAGACACCATACGTACCGGCGAAGACGCCGAGGTGACATTGAAAGTCGGTTTGTCCATCTTCTCTCTGCCCGCATTTGCAATCATCGATGTCGGTGATATTCGCCACCTCACGCGGAACGACCTGCTTTTGAAGCTCGCGATGGAGGAAATCCGCGGTTTGCCCGATTCGCGCCCGTCAACCGGTAACGCGACACCAACCGTTATGCACGGAAGCCGCCGCAGGAGTTCGTCGTACCCGGTTACCTATTCCGAAGTTGGGATCATGCGCCTGGAAGGAGCTCGCGCTCTGTTCCGGCATAAATACTATGAAACAACCATTCTTGCCGTTAAATCCACTTTGCATCGTTACGGCTTGAGGAATCCCCTCGCTGCGCGCAGGCTGGTTGCCCAGGCATTCGAACGTCTGGGATTAATGCAACAGGCGATTGACGAGTACGTGGGATGCCTCTCGCTTGATCTTTCACGCGCTGAAAAAAAGGAGATTCAGCGCAACATCAGGCGTTTGGAGAAACAATTATAAAAGGGAGCAACAGGATACATGCGAAGGACCATCAATACTCGCAGATGAGTCCTTCGCCCTGTTGAAAGCCGTACCGCAGGGTTCCATCTTCCGTTGTCAACATCTCCCCGGTCA
>JALUUP010000297.1 GCA_027021285.1 Bacteroidota bacterium
CCATGCGTTTTCGAATTTCATCCGTTATCTCCGGATATCGTCGTCCCAGCCCTTCCTCCGCCTCGAGCCGCAGAAGTTCCTCGAGCGTCGATACTCCGCGGTCTTCAGGGATCGGGAAATCCGGCATGTGATTGACGTTGAGGTCCAGGTCAAGCTCGCACTTCTCGGCAACTTCAAGGGTCGAAGCCACTGCCTGCGGATAATCCGCAAACAACTCCACCATTTCATCCGCGGATTTAAAATAGAACTCTTCCACCTCGTAGCGCAGGTTGGTTACATCCGGCGCTTCGCGCGTGTCCGCAATCAAGAGGTACACGTTATGGGCAACCGCGTGCTCCCGCTTGATGTAGTGAATATCGTTGGTGGCGATGAGCTTGATGCCCAATTCTTGCGAAAGGCGGGCCATGCCGTCACGAACCACGGTTTCACGCTCGAGACCATGGTTCTGGATTTCGAGGTACAGGTCGTCTTCGAAAATGTCCTTCAACTTTCGGGCGATCTGTTTTGCCATGTCATAATCGTTGGTTGCGAGATACGAAGCCACAACCCCGCCGGCGCATGCGGTAAGAGCGATGAGCCCCTCGTGATACTTCTCCAGCAGTTCAAAATCAATCCGCGGTTTGTAATAAAACCCCTCGAGAAATCCCAGCGATGTCAGCTTCATGAGGTTTCGGTACCCGGTCCGGTTCTTCGCCAGCAATACGATGTGATTGTAACCGTGTCTCTTTCCCTCGGGATGCTTGTCGCCCAGTTTCTGCTTGTCGAAGCGGGAGCCGCGGGTCACCATGTACATCTCGTTTCCGATGATCGGCTTGATACCGCGCTTCTTCGCCTTCTTGTAAAATTCGATGGCTCCGAACATGACACCGTGGTCGGTCAGAGCAAACGCCGGCATGTCATGCATCTTGGCCGTATCCAGCAACGCATCGATCGTGCAGGCGGCGTCAAGAAGACTGTAGTGCGAATGGTTATGCAGGTGAATGAACTTCGGCATGAAGGAGTGAAGGTTTTCAACGACCAAAAGAACGTGCCAGGAAATATACATCCGCACATTTCGATTCACAAAAGCACGCTTCCGGTTCGAACCTAAGTGATTTATTCACTTGGGGTTTCAGCCGCTCGCGTTTAAGTGGTGAATCGGTCACCCCTGTCGAACACACCCGGCACGTTTGCAAAAAACGACCGGAACACCGTAACATGAAGGTATGGGATCGCAAGAACGCATAAAACGCGTCAAGGAACAACGCCGAATCGACATTCTGGACGCTGCGGAAAAGGTCTTTTTCTCGCGGGGATTTGACGCCAAGTTGTCCGACATCGCCGAAAAAGCAGAACTCGCCAAGGGGACGATTTACCTGTACTTCAACAGTAAAGAGGACCTGTACTTCTCCGTGTTGCTTCGCGGACTCGATATCCTGGCGGAGATGTTCGAGAACGCGTTCGACGAGACGCTCCAGCCGGCAGAACAACTCCGGGAGTACAGCAACGTGTACGCCTCGTACTTTCGGAAACACCGACCGTTCTTCCGCATGTTGTATCGCTATGAACATCCTAAAATCCGGACACAGGTTTCTCCAACCATCCTGCACCAGCTCTCCAACCGATCAAAAGGATTGTTGACCTTTGTGGCCGAAGCAATAAAACGCGGGATCCGGGAGGGCGTGTTTCATCCCGATCTCGATCCCCTGCAGGCAACCATCGTCCTTTGGAGTTCGCTCAGTGGTATTCTCCGTGAAATCGATCTGAACGAGAACGATCCCCTTTGGTCTCCATCAGATCTCCAGGCCCCGCTGTCAGGAGTGAACCTGGAAGAATTGTACACCCTCTCGTTCGACTTGCTTCTGCGCGGCCTCAGCGCTTGAATAAACCGCTCACCAGGGAAGGTCGAGCGCTCCCGGCAGGAGGAGCATTCCCACAACGACCTGGGCCCCCACGAGAACCACGCCTGCCAGGGCCCCGGCGATGATCTCGTCCGGCGTATGCGCCTTCAGATGAATACGCGCCCAGCCCAAAACAACAACCACAGGAAAAGCCAGAAGAACGGGGATACCGTAGGCCAACACCAGTAAAGTCAGCGGTCCGGTCAGGCCCATGAGATGCGCGCTGATTTTCCATTGTGTGTTTATGACGGCAAGAACAGCGGTATTGATTCCGTAACACCACGCAAGGCCCCACAGGAAGATACCCGCATCCAGCGCCAGAAGAATGACCATGCCA
>JALUUP010000298.1 GCA_027021285.1 Bacteroidota bacterium
GCAGAGACGCAGGGAACGCAGAGAGAAAAAGAAAATCCCTGGCGCCCTCCGCGGTTAAAAAATCAAATCCGATTTTTTTTGTTAACGTAGTGCTTCTGTAGCCCGGATTTAGTAATTTCTGTGATAAGAACTATTCCGAGAGGGGACAATACGCGCAGTGTAAAATGAACCAATTTCTTTCCTCATCCATTCTCAAGTTTGATTTCCTGACAAGGATGCGCAACCGCCACTTCCTGCTGTACGATATTGTCGTCTTGCTGGTCGTGCCGGTTATCGCCATGTGGATTCGGATGGATGATTTCAGATGGATACCCGCCTACGGACCGGTGATGCTGACGTTCATCCTGGTCTCCCTGGCGGTCAAGCTTACCATCTTCTTCATGGGAGGATTATACCGGCGGTACTGGCAGTACGCGAGCGTGGAAGAGATATCGTTGATCCTGCTTTCCATCACGGTTGCCACGTTCGTGCTCAATGTCGTTTTCTGGTGGATCATCCCGTGGCTCGATCTCTTCAAGAAAGAATTGCCGAAATCCATGATTGTCGTGGACTGGTTCCTCACCGTGGGATTTGTAGCGGGAATTCGACTTGCCGCCAGGGTGTACTTTTCGGAAAAACGCAAGAGGGAGCGAAGTGGCCCGAAGCACAAGGTCCTGATTATCGGCGCGGGCAACGCCGGCAACATGCTGGTGCGCGAAATCAAGCTCAATCCCAACCTGGGCCTGGAACCCGTTGGCTTTATCGACGATGATCCCCGCAAACAGAACTACCTCATTCACGGTCTCCCCGTGCTCGGCACCCGCGCGGATATTCCCCGCGTTGCACAACAGGTCAATGCCAGTCAGCTTTTCATCGCGATGCCCAGCGCTCCCGGCAGCGTTATCCGGGAAATCGTCAGCATCGCCGACCGCAGCGGCCTGAAGACCAAGACCGTTCCCGCCATATCGGAGATACTGGACGGGCGCGTGACGGTAAAACAGTTGCGCGAGGTGAACATCGAGGACTTGTTGCGCCGAGAGCCGGTGCGGACGGATATCAAGGCGGTGCGCTCGTTGCTTCGGGGGAAAATCATACTCGTCACGGGCGCGGGCGGCTCTATCGGCGCGGAAATCTGCCGCCAGATCGCGCAGTGTCACCCCGATCGCCTGCTGTTGATGGGACATGGCGAGAATTCCATCCATGCCGTCAGCGACGAATTGATGTACAAGTTTCCGTTCCTCCGGGTCGAACGCATCATTGCCGACATCAGGGACGAACGGCGCCTCGCGCGGTTGTTCGACGCGTGGCAGCCCAACGTGGTGTTTCATTCGGCCGCCCACAAGCACGTTCCGCTCATGGAAGAAAACATCGAGGAAGCGTTTACCAACAACGTCCTGGGCACCATCAAACTGATGAAGGTGGCGGAGAAAGCGGGCACCGATTACTTCGTGCTCATATCCACCGACAAGGCGGTCAACCCCGTCAGCATCATGGGAGTCACGAAGAGACTGGCCGAAGTCGCGCTCCAGATGGCGGCGTGGAAAAACCAGCGGAAGTGGGTCGCGGTCCGGTTCGGCAACGTCCTCGGAAGCCGTGGCAGCGTCGTCCCCAAGTTCCAGGCCCAGATCCAACGCGGGGGTCCGGTCCGGGTGACGCATCCCGACATGCGCCGTTTTTTCATGACCATCCCCGAAGCGGTGCAGTTGGTGCTGCAATCCATTACGCTCGGGCGGTGCGGGGAAATTTTCGTGCTCGACATGGGCGAACAGATCCGCGTGGTGGACCTGGCCCGCGACCTCGTGGCTCTCAGCGGCATGGAAGTGGGCAAGGACGTGGATATCGTGTACTCCGGTATCCGTCCGGGTGAGAAGCTCGAGGAGGAACTGATCGGCTCCGGGGAAACCTGCGAACCGACACTGCACGAGAAAATACTCCTGGTCAAGAATGGCAAGCTCGACGATTATACGAGAATCACCGGTATCGATGATCTCGAGGGTTTCCAGCGCCGGATCGAAGACATCCTGGACACATCCACGCTTTACGAGATGAAGAGGCGTCTCCAGGAGTTAGCACCGGACTTCAAGAGCAATGCCAAGTGAATCTGACCGTGGACGACAGGCTGGATTTGAAATTTGAAAATTGAAATTTGAAAATTATTGGCGAATTGGCGAATTAGCGAATTAGAATTTGTAGGAGGGGTCTCCCGACCCCGAACCTTGCCTATTTAACCGCAAAGAA
>JALUUP010000299.1 GCA_027021285.1 Bacteroidota bacterium
GGCAGGGGAAAAACTGGAGATCATTTATTACGGGGCGAAGGATCCAAGGCACGACCGGATTCTCTGGCAGGAGGCGCTGAAGGACATGAAGAAAAGGCCGTTTCGATTGTTGCCAAGAATGCTGATTGGGGTTTACACGTTTTTTACCCCCTTGTGTGGGAGCAAGTGGAAACCTTACGTGACGGGCGTTCTGAACTTCCCGGTTCTTGCGTTGATCGCGTTATTCTTTGTCCGAAACATGAAAGAGAAAACATTACGGTACCGACATTTCGTCGCTCTCGGTGTTTTCGCGTACATCGTTCTTGCGTACTCGTTCTTTCTTTCGTGGGGAGTGTATTTCTTGATCGTGGTACCACTGATGCTCTTCCTCGTCGTCGATCTCTGGAGGACGCAACCGTTGATGAAAAAGCAGTAGATTCTCCCTACAACCGGAGCTTTTCCCGAAAATACACGGCGGTTTTTTCCAGCCCCTCCCGCCTGTTGATCTTCGGCTCCCATTCCAGAAGCGATCGCGCCCTGTCAATATTGGGCTGACGCACTTTCGGATCGTCCTCCGGTAATTCCTTGAATACGATCCGACTCGAACTCCCCGTCACTTCTATTACCTCCCTGGCAAGGTCCAGCATGGTTATCTCGTCGGGATTTCCAATGTTTACCGGCTCCGTCACATCGGACAACAACAGGCGGTAAATACCATCCACAAGGTCCGAGACGTAACACACGGAACGTGTCTGCATGCCATCACCGAAAACTGTAACTTCTTCCCCGCGCAAAGCCTGCGACATGAACGCTGGAATGGCACGCCCATCATCCACCCGCATCCGTTCACCGTACGTGTTGAAGATGCGGACAATCCTCGTATCCACGCCGTGATGCCGATGATACGCCATGGTCAGCGCTTCGGCGAAACGTTTTGCTTCATCGTACACACCGCGTGGACCGATGGGGTTGACATTTCCCCAATATGTTTCCACCTGGGGATGAACTTCAGGATCGCCGTACACTTCGGAAGTTGACGCCAGCAGAAAACGCGCCTTTTTGTCCTTGGCAAGACCAAGCGTTTTGTGCGTACCCAACGATCCGACTTTAAGCGTTTGAATCGGTAATTTCAAGTAATCGATTGGACTTGCGGGTGACGCAAAATGAAGGATGTAGTCAAGGCTCCCGGGCACGTGGACATAATTCGTGACGTCGTACTTCACGAAAATGAATCCCTCTCGGCCGATAAGATGGCCGATGTTTTCCATGTTTCCGGTAATGAGGTTATCCATGCAGACAACTTCCATCTCCTCGGACAGAAGGCGTTCACAAAGATGACTTCCTAAAAATCCAGCTCCTCCAGTGATTAAAGCACGAGGCATAGGCTTTCCTGTATTTAAAATGGTAAAGTGTAATTCATACCGATCATGATCTGCCCAAAGCTGTCGGCTTTCGGAACCTGCATCACCATGTCAAGATCGTTCTTCGAATATTGGAACTCGCCGTACAATCGCACCTGCATGGACGGAGTAACGACGAATTCCATTCCCACCCCAAACCCGTAGATCGTGGTTTGCTGGTAACTTCCATCAGAGCGTCGCTTGTCAAGTACGGCGCGTCCCAACGAGGCCCGAACGAAAGGACGGTACGTGTACCTGAAAAGATACCCAGCCTGGAGATACATCGAACCGTGTAACAGTTTGCGTTTGAACTTCTTGTCCGTTCTTGTCCGGCCGGAAAGCTCCACGTAGTTGAATTCTACGCCAAGACTCAGTGCAGGAGCAGAATTTGGCAATGGTTGCGATTCTACCCAAAAGCCACCAACAGGTAAAAAATCCCCATTGCCCGCATCTCCCGTGTACTTCGCAAAACCACCCGAGAACCCGATGTTCACCAGGACGTTTGTTCGCACGTTCTCACCGATGTCCTCCGGTTTGATAGACCCGGACATGATATACTCCTCTTCCTCGCCGCCAAACCCCAACAGGATGTCATAATTCCCTTTTCCCTCAACGATTGTTCTCTGCGCGTCAATGCTGCATGTTCGGCCCAGTTCGTCCCGGTACGGTGTTTTGAATTCCAGTGGTATCACCACGGGCTTCTCTCGGATTCCCGTAACCAGGACGAGGTTGGCGCTCGATTGACTTCGCCCGATGATGGTATTCCTTCCAACGAATGCCGCGGGAAACATCAACTGCCGCACAGCGTACGGTCTCTTCATTTTGTATGACTTGATCC
>JALUUP010000300.1 GCA_027021285.1 Bacteroidota bacterium
AACCCGACAGTTACCCTTCGCCGGAATTGCAGTGGTTCACGATCGAGACGAAGCACTTCCTCATTCACTACCACGAGGGAACGGAACGATCGGCCCGGGCGGCGGCGAAAATCGCCGAGGAAATTTACACTCCCATCACCTCTTTCTACCACCATCGGCCCGACACGAAGGTGAGCCTGGTCTTCAAAGACGTGAGCGATTATTCCAACGGCCTCGCATATTTTTTCAACAACAAGATCATCTTTTACACGAGCCCTCTCGATTACGATTTGCGGGGCACTCACAACTGGCTGCGCAACGTCATCGCACACGAGTTCACGCATATCGTACAGATGCAGGTGGCAATGAAATTCGGAAGGTCGCTGCCTGCGTTCTCCTTCCAGTGGTTCGGCTACGAACGCGAACGACGGGACGACATCCTGTACGGCTATCCGAATGTTCTCGTCTCGTATCCTCTGCCGGGCGTCGTGGTTCCCCCCTGGTTCGCCGAGGGCACGGCGCAATACAACCGGCCCCAGCTCGGCTACGAAGAATGGGATTCACACCGGGACATGATCCTTCGGTGCTACGCTCTGTCGGACTCCATGCTGACCTGGGATGAAATGCAGGCGTTTGGTAAAACAAGCCTCGGAAACGAATCGGTGTATAATGCCGGTTACAAGCTCACGCGCTACATCAGCGCGCGCTACGGCGAGAACAGCATTGTCGAAATCACCCGACGTCTCGGCCGCTTGTTCACGTTTTCCATCGACGGCGCCATCCAGGATGTACTGGAGAAATCCGGCCGCGAATTGTACAATGAATGGGCTGAACACACGAAAAAAGACTATCAACGACGTATCGCGCCCGTCCAAGCTCACCTCGTGCAGGGCGACATTACAGGCGGAACCGGGTTCGGAAATTTCTATCCCGCTTTTTCTCCCGATGGAAAAACCCTCGCGTACGTGTCGAACAAGAACAGCGACCGTTTCAGTCAATCAAGTCTTTTCACTATCGACCTGGAAAACGGAAAAGAGACCCGCCTCGTCGGGGGAACAAACTCCATGCTTTCCTGGTCGCCGGACGGGCAATCCATCGTGTACTCCAAGTACAACACTCCCAGCGTCGAAGGATACCTGTTCTACGACCTGTATCGATACGATCTTTCCACGGAAAAGGAGCACCGGATAACCCACGGCCTTCGCGCCTACAACCCGAGCTATTCGCCGGACGGCAAACACATCGCGTTCGTTTTCGAAAAAGACGGCTCGGTAAATCTCGGTATCGTGGACGCCGATGGAAACAATTTCGCACGGGTAACCAACTTCACGTATGGTGAGCAAGCCTTTACTCCACGCTGGTCGACGGACGGCCGGGAAATCATTTTCGCGTACGCTCCCCGCGAGCAACGAACCATCGCCGTCATCAAACCCGACGGCAGCGATTTGCGCGTCCTGATTCAAGGCCGCGAAGACAACCGGGACCCGCGATTCACCGACGACGGAAATATCCTCTTTGCCAGCGACCGCAGCGGAATTTTCAACATCTATCGCTTCGACAGAGCCACCGGCGCCGTTGAACAACTGACAAATGTCATCGGTGGAGCGTTCATGCCTGCCATGAGCGGCGACAGTCTCCTGGCCTACGCTCTGTACACCGCTTCCGGGTACAAGCTTGCCACCTTGAAAAACCCGGCCCCGCTCGAAGTCGACGGCGCACGGTACTTGCAGGCAAGAGACGAACTCTCCGCACTCGTGAACGCCGATTCGAACGCCATCGACTGGTCGAGATTGCGCAACTTCGACGATTCGAAGTTGCCGGATGTTAAACCGCGCAAGTATCGAAACGTATTTGAGAACATGATGTTCTTCCCGTTTCTGCGGGTGGATACGTACAATAAGCGAAGCACCGGCCTGGAATTGTTGAAACCCGGCCTTTTCCTATCCTCCTCCGACGTGTTGGGTCGGTATGACTTGATGGCGGGCGGGGCCATCAATATTCTCGGTGAGCGCGACCTTTTCCTCGTCTTCAACTTCAGAAACGAACTTCCCCTCCTGGGCGCACTCGGCCTTTACCCGGAACTGTCCCTCGAAGGGATCAATGTTACGCGCGAATCGGAAACGCCGATCGAGTTTCCTCTCGACACGGTGACCGCGGGCGTGAATTTCAACCTGCTGGAATTCGCCGCCCATATTCGGCATAACATTTTCAACGTACGCACGAAGCTCGATCTCGGT
Source organism: Bacteroidota bacterium (assembly GCA_027021285.1). Classification (GTDB taxonomy): domain Bacteria; phylum Bacteroidota; class Ignavibacteria; order SZUA-365; family JAADGX01; genus JAADGX01. The sequence continues at coordinate 2,217 of JALUUP010000300.1, forward strand.
TTTCGACATAGCCGTTATTCGTCCGGCCTGGACGGTTTCGCCAATCCTGAAACCGGCCAGTACATTCCATCCTCGGAGTTTCTCTATCTCATCGGTAATTATTTCTCCCTTTCGATTAGTCATCGAAATATTCATCCCGCACGTGACGCCATGATCAATCCGGTCGGACGCAGAATCCGGTTCTCTTACCAGTACGAGATGAACAAATTCAATCCCGACGGCGAGTTCGCCATCGAAAACGGGCTTCTCGTACCGAAATACAAAGATTTCAATTTCCACCGGTTCGACCTCCAGTGGACGGAAAGTATCAGGCTGCCTGGTGGTCGGCACACATTGGCGGCGCACTTCCGGGCGGCAACCATTCTCGGTCCACCCGTCAATTATTTCTTCGATTTCTATGCAGGCGGCATCACGGGAATGAAAGGGTATTCATTTTACACTCTTGCCGGCAATGAAGTATTGACCGGCGCCCTGACGTACCGTTTCCCAATCTTTCCGGAAATCGGCTACCGTGTCGGTCACATCCTGCTCGACAAACTTTACGGCAGTCTGTTCTTCGAAGCGGGCGACGCCTGGACCGGATCATGGAGCGTGGATCACCTGCGAAGAAACCTGAAACGCGACGCTGGTTTCGAAATCCGCCTGGAATCGTATTCCTTCTCGATGTATCCTACCAGCATTTTTTTCAGCGGAGCTTATGGATTAGACAACGTGACCAAAGTGATCAACGGGCAGCCCATCACCAACGGACACGAATGGCGTTGGTACTTTGGAATGCTCTTCACGTTCGATCTTACCGACGGCAACGCCGTTCGCACCCCCTCTTCCATGGTTCGCCGGTAGCGTTTCTGTCATCGCGGTTTCTCCCGCGCTTGCTATTCCGTTTTGACAGGACTATGTTTTACGGGGATTCACTAAGCCCTCTGCTACTATCGACCTGAGGTATGCACCAGAAAATCTGGAAAAAACTATTCGACCTCCGCTTTCTGACTGCCACGATGATCGTTCTCCTCATGGTCAGAGGCCTGGTCATGATCAAGGACTACCTGCCCGAAGCGGATCCGACCTCGTTCCTTAGCCCGGTGTTCGATCGACTGGACTTCCTGAACATCGAGGATATCAGCCTGGATGCGATCTTCGCTATGCGGAACAAGGAATTCAGCGACCCGCGTATCGTGGTGCTGAACATCGGCGAAGTGAACCCGGCCCCGGACGGCAAGATCGCCATGGCGTTATACTTGTTGGAGGAGATGGGTGCCAGGGCAATCGGTATCGACGTGTTTTTCGACCGTTTACATTTCGAACAATTTCCCCCGGAACGCCGCTACGAGATCGACGCACTCAAGCAAGCCCTGGCGGACGTGCACAACGTTGTCCTGGCGACAGGATTCGATGAACAAACACGGAAAATAGCTATCGATCTCGATCCGGGCATCAAGCGCCGTATCCGCAGCTACGGGTTTGCCAACCTCGTAATCGACGACGATGAAGTGGTCCGACGATTCGCGCCTTTCCGCATGATCGAAGGACGGAAACTCCCTTCGCTGCCCGTCGAAGTCGCCCGGCTTTACGACAGCACGCTCGCACAACGCTATCTTGCAGGACCTGAACGCACCGAGATCATTTACTACACGGGAACGTACCAGGAATTCCAGGTAGCGGATATCAACGATTTCATCGATCATCCCGAGTACTACGCCGACTGGTTGAACGGTTCGTTGGTCTTGATTGGTTTCGTCAACGAACGAGGATTGATTTACCTCGATGACACGCACAAAACACCGATGGGAAAAAAGACCGTCGTCGGCTCGCAGTATGGAACCAGAATCGGTGTCGAGGGGCCGGATATGGCGGGCGTATTGATTCATGCCAACATCCTCAACATGATACTTGAGGGCAAATCGATTTACGCCGTGCCCTGGTACATGGACTGGCTCATCCTGTTTTTCATCACATACCTGAGCATGGTGTTATACAAGAACATCAGGTCGAAGACCAAAACCATGACCCGCTCCGCCATGCTGGTAGGCCTTATCCTCGTTACAGAAGCGGTACTGTTCTTTTTCCTGCCCATCATAGCGTTCTTTTACCTCGACATCAAAATCAGCTATCACCTCCTCGGCACGGGCGTCTTCTTCTTCATTCCCGCCTATATCGGCGCGTCAAAGTTTCATTTCTCTTTGAATAAAATCCGGGCCAAACACAGGTTCCGTTCCTGCCCAAAAACGCTGCTCAAACCCTTCATCCTTAGTTATGGCGACGACGAACCCCTGCCCGGTTACACGGCTACGGTCCATGCCAGCCTGTACATGGTGCACTACGCTCTCGCGTACGAGTGGGCACGGCAGGTTCAGTCGGGGACTATCCCGTGGGAGGAGATGCGGTTTGCCCGCCTTGACGTGTGGAAGAAGCGTCTGCGCGGTGTCGAAACAGCGTGCAGCAGTCGTTCGCGCGACGCCCACGAGTACTTTTACCCTTTCCTGGACGGCAAGAAAGTCCAGCATCTTCGGGACGCCATCATGAAAGATCATTTCCTGGAAGCCCGAACGGAGCGATTCAATGCCTACGTGTTCGCGGAGGAATGGGAACTCATCCAGCCGCACTCCTGGCACATGTTCTGCCACGATTTCTCCGAATACATGAAAATCGACGTGAAGACAACGGAACCGAATTCCGGAATCCAGGTACAACACGACATCGTTCATAACGTCACACATTCTCATGTATTCAAGGAAATCAGTAACGTTGTATTCGTTCGGGAGGGAAAGGATATTCCCGCCGGCCCGCTTGGCGTTTTCGCTCCGTGCAAGGTCCATCAGCATGAGGAGTACTTTTTCTTTGCCGGACTCATCCGGAAACAAGAAGTGCTCGAACCTTTGCCCGCGTATTTTGGAGAAACAGTGTCTTGTGAACCGGTTCTTCCAAAACCCGTACTATTCTGGTTCAAGGATCATTTCACCGATTTCTATCCCAACGATGCCTCGTTCAAGGATTGACATCACATCCTTGATGCGAGTTGATAGATGCACGCCTTTTTGACATATTCCCTCAGCCAGTTTACCTACCAAGGAGTGTTGCGATGCGTTTGCAATACAAGTTTGTCTGGATCCTCATCGTACTGATTCTCACCACCAGCGGAACCTTCGCGCAGGACTTCGTAGTCATCAACATAAAAGGGAAAGTGGAATACAAGGAGCGCAACCGGGGTAAATGGAAACCCGTCAAAGTCGGGTTGGCCCTGAAGAACCGGGACCGGGTGCGAACCTCGTTCGGTTCTTACGTAAAGCTGATGTACAAGAAGAGTCGCCTGCTCAGCATCGACGAAAACCGCACCGTGACGTTACGGGAAATCGCTCCACCGAACACCGACGATTCCAAGTCCAGTACCATGAACCTGATCATGGGCTACCTCGGCGATAGATTGCGTTCCCAGGATAAACGAAAACCGGTAAATATCATGGGGGCGGTACGGGGAGTAGAAACCGAGTTCAACGCGTACTACCCCCGGGCTTGTGCCATACGGACAACACATCCGACCTTCAAGTGGATCGGAGACATTGATGAAACCTATCAATTCACCCTCTTCGACAGCAGCCTGAATCCTGTTTTTTCGCTGGTCCTCGACTCCACATCTTTCCCATACAACAGCGGAGCGCCCGATCTTGCCAGAAATCAAACGTACTACTGGCGGATCGAGAGAATGTCGGACGGTCTGGATACGGACCCGGTTTCTTTTATGATCCTCGCCGAAGACAGCGTCCGAAAGATCGAGAACGAATTACAACGCCTGGACGAGGAACTGGAAAACATGGGTGCCGATTCCGTATCCTATCACATCATCAGGGGCGCGTACTTCGAAAATCTCGGGCTGTTTGGCGACGCTTTTGAAGAATATCGACAAGCCGTCGTCATGGCACCGTGGATCTCTGAATACCGGCAACTTGCCCGCACCGTGTTATACCGCATGGGCTTGTTCAACGAGAGCGAAACTCTTTTAGACCTGAGATAAACCCGCCCTTTCCGCAACCAATCATAACACATCCATTGGCGCGAGGGGAATTTCGCCGCTGTTGTTATTCCCTCCATCCCTTTGTACATTTTTCATTGAACGAAGGAGAATGATGCGCCCATGAAAATATGCCTGTTTGAAGATACTGGATATGCCGCGCTCTACCCGTTGACCTATCTTCACCCCGTGTTCGAGCTTCGCTGCGGTTTGTTCACGTCCTTGGAGCGGTTGCAGCACGCGGTGGGATCCGACATGCTCCTGCAAACCAGGGAGTCGCTTCTGGATGTCACGCGTGAACGCCATCCGGCTATCGAGGTTAATCCCGATCCCGCCCCGGATGTCCTGTATCTCAATGCCCGCGCGGTTTTGACTACTGATGAGATGAGCCGGGTCGCTTCTTTACATCCGGACATCGTACTGATCAGTGGAAACACTCCCGTCGCTTTCCACGCCCGCCATACAGATGCATACTCGATACGGGACGGTGTTCTTCATTTCAACCACGAGAATATTGACCAATCTCATATAGAAAAAATCGCATGCGTAGTGGTTTCTCGTCCCTGGGATCTCATCCGCCTGAACCTCGAAATTCTCAATAACGACACCGCGTTCCTGCCACCGGAAATTCATCCGACAGCGAATGTATCGGTCAACGCCGTGCTTGAACCCCGGAACGCTATCAGGATAGAAGCGGGAGCCAGGATCGATGCGGGAGTCGTACTGGACGCTTCTCGGGGCAGTATCGTCATCGGAAACAACGCGCATGTCATGGCAAATACTGTTATCATCGGGCCCGTGTACGTCGGTCCGGGCAGCCTGGTCAAAGCCGGAGCAAAAATCTACGAGGGAACAACCATCGGTCCCATGTGCAAAGTGGGCGGTGAAATCGAGGAATCGATCGTGCAGGGATACTCCAACAAGCAACACGACGGATTCCTGGGACATTCGTACCTGGGCGAATGGGTGAACCTGGGAGCGGATACCAACACCAGCGACTTGAAGAACAATTATGGCCCAGTGCGCATGTCCACCGGGGACGCGCAGGAGGATACCGGCCTGCGCTTCCTGGGCCTCATAGCCGCCGACCACGTGAAGGCGGGCATCAACAGCATGTTCAATACCGGCACCTGTATCGGCGTGGGCGCGAATATATTCGGAGGCGGCTATCCCCCGAAATTCATTCCGGCGTTTTCCTGGGGTGGTAGCGACGGGTTCAAGGAATACGAACTGAAACGCTTTTTGCAAACGGCTTCGATTGTCATGAAACGACGCGGAAAAGAATTGACAGCCGCAGAGGCCGGTTTGCTTTCTTCAGTGTTTCATGCTACAAGCGAGAGCCGGAAAGCTGCGATCAATCGATGAATGGAAACCACATGACAACAAGGCTGGAAGAAACGGAAGACCTGTATTGCGGCGTGCGCGGCATCGCGGTCCGCATTCTGACGCGGATTGAACGAACAGACGCCTACCTGGACAAGCTGCTTGAATCGGAGATGAAAAATTCCGATCTCAATCCCATGGACAAGCGCTTGCTCAACGAGCTCGTGCACGGCGTGCTGCGTCACACCTCCAAGCTGGACTGGGTCTTGACAGGATTCTACCGGGGACAGTACGTCAAGGTCGTGCCGAACGTCAGGAACGCGCTTCGTGTCGCCTTGTACCAGATTCTTTACCTTTCGCGCATCCCGCACCATGCCGCGGTCAATGAAGCGGTGGAATTCATCAAGAAATACCGCGGGCAGAAGCTCGCATCGACGATGAACGGGCTGCTGCGCAACATTGCGCGAAACATCGAGAATATCCGATACCCCCTGGCGACAAATGATGAATTGCAATATCTCTCGGTTGTGCATTCGCACCCGACGTGGCTGGTCAAGCGGTGGCACAAACGATTCGGCTTCGAAGAAACCGAATCGCTTCTCAAGGCGAACAATCAGCGTCCCTTTCTTACGTTACGCTATAACCGGTTGAAAACCGACTACCAGGCGTTCGTTGACAGGTTGGTGGAGGAAGGTCTCGACTACCGCCGATGCCGTTACCTCACCGAATACGTCACCGTGCGTAATATCCCCGGCTTCCGCTCTTCGGACCTGTTCCTCAGCGGCATGTTCACCGTCCAGGACGAAAGTGCGGGCCTGGTTTCACTCCTCCTCGATCCAAAACCCGGGGAAACAATCCTCGATACGTGCGCCGCACCGGGTGGAAAGAGCTTGCATTCCGCCGAGTTGATGAAAAACAAGGGCAAGATCTATTCCGTTGACCGCTACGCTTCACGCCTCGACTTGCTCCGGCGATCCACCGACCGGCTCGGAATCACGATCATTGAACCGGTGGAAGGGGATATCACCGAACTCGATTTCCCGGCAGTTGACAAGGTCGTGGTTGACGCGCCCTGTTCCGGCCTGGGGGTGTTAAGCAAGAAACCGGACATCAAGTGGAGACGTGATCCGGACGACATTGAAAAGCTTGTCGAACTACAGCGGAACATCCTTCATGCAGCGGCGCGATTCGTCAAACCGGGAGGCGTCCTCGTGTACAGCACCTGCACCATCGAACCGGAGGAAAACCAGGAGCAGATCCACTGGTTTTTGAAAAACCACCCGGAATTCTCCGTTGACAGCGCAGTAGGGCACATCCCGCCGCAATTGATCAACCAGGATGGCTTTGTACAAACATACCCGCATCTGCACAGGATGGACGGTTCGTTCGCCGCTCGACTCGTCCGTCATCCATAACCACCAACATCCGTTTTTCAATGCGACGATAAAACACAAAGATAACATCAAAGAAGGCATACATGAGCATACAGCAAGAAGAAACAACAACCATATCTCCTCCTGATTCCATTAAACGCATCGCCATCAGCACGGGTGGAGGCGATGCTCCCGGCCTGAACGCGGTCATCCGTTCTGCGGTCCTGTGCGCCATGCGCAGGGGCTGGCAGTGCATCGGCATTCGCGACGGCTACAACGGGCTTCTCACACCGGAGCAATACCCGGGCGGCGGCACCATCGTTCTCGACCACGACAAGGTTCGGGGAATCACTCACCTGGGCGGCACGATCATTGGCACGACAAACAGGGGGAATCCATTCTCGTATCCCACGCTTCAAAAGGATGGAACGCTCCGGGAGGTCGATAGATCCGACGAACTGGTCGAGAAAATAAAGGCCCTCGGTATCGACGCCCTTATCACCATCGGGGGTGACGGCTCGATGCGCATCGCATACGATCTCTGCAAGAAAGGACTCCCCGTCGTCGGCGTTCCGAAAACCATCGACAATGATCTCGACAAGACGGTCGTTACCTTTGGATTCGATTCAGCGGTCTCTTTCGCCACGGAATGTATCGACCGGCTCCATTCGACCGCCGAAGCGCATCGCCGCATCATGGTGATCGAAGTCATGGGACGCTACGCGGGCTGGATCGCGTTGAATGCGGGCGTTTCCGGAACCGCGGACGCTATCTTGATTCCCGAGATTCCGTTCGATATCGAGAAGGTCGCCGAGCGCACGCGCGAGCGGGTTCGAAACGGAAAGATGTTTTCCATCATCGTGGTGGCGGAAGGAGCGCGTCCTATCGACGGTCAGCGCTACGTTATCGACAAGGAAATCGGACGCGCGGAGCGCCTGGGAGGAATCGGCGCTGCGGTCGCCCAGCAGCTCCAGGAAATCACGGGACAAGAATCACGGCACGTCGTTCTCGGCCACTTGCAGCGGGGAGGTCAACCCACCACGTTCGACCGACTCTTGTCCCTGCGGTTCGGCGCCGCCGCCATCCGCGCGCTGGATGAGGGAAACGCCGGTGTC
>JALUUP010000301.1 GCA_027021285.1 Bacteroidota bacterium
ATGGAAAGGCACGTCGAACAGCGCGATGCCCGAGAGCACCACCAGGACCGCGTCGATCATGCCGAGCACAATGTAAGGAACCACCTTGCCAACGATGATCTCGGCCGGGTGAACAGGCGAGACGAGAATCTGTTCCAGGGTGCCAGTTTCCTTTTCCCGCGCGATGGTGATCGAAGTCAGCAGGGCGCAGATGAGCAGCAGGATGATGGCCACCAGCCCCGGGACGAAGAAGTCCGCGCTGCGCATGTCCGGATTGTACAACAACCTCGGCTCCAGGATGAAAAGCGCGGGCGCCGCGCCGCGATTCCGGTTGAACTCCTGGACGATCTGGTCGCTGTACTTGTAGATGAAATTCGCCACGTTGGGATCGCTGGCGTCGATCAACAACTGCACCTTGATGCGCGGTTCGCGTTCCAGTTCTTCCGCAAACGAGCGCGGAATGACCAGGATCATTTTTACCTCGCGCTCCAGGACAAGGTCTTCCAGGTTGGATGCGTTCGCGGGAATCGGCTTGAGGATGAAAAAGGAATTCTCCGCGAACGCGTCCACCAGGGAGCGCGAGACGGGCGTGTTCGAATGGTCCACGACCGCGAACGGGATGTTGCGCATGTCCAGCGTGATGGCGTACCCGTACAGGACGATCATGATCATCGGCATGAGAATGATGATGATGAGCGTCCGCGGGTCGCGGAAGATGTGAATGAATTCCTTCTTCATGATCGAGAGGATGCGCTCGTTCATTCGTCCGCGCCTCCCCGCTTGCCGACAAGGTGGAGAAAAACCTGCTGCATGCTGGTGCAGGAGTGCCGTTGTTTCAGCTCCGAGGGTGTTCCCATTTCGATGATCTTTCCGTGGTACATGATCGAGAGGCGGTTGCAGTACTCCGCTTCGTCCATGTAGTGGGTGGTGACAAAGATGGTCTTGCCGGATTCTCCGAGGTCGTGAATGATTCGCCAGAAATTCCGGCGGGAGATGGGGTCCACACCGCCCGTCGGTTCGTCCAGGAACACGATGTCCGGGTTGTGCAGGAGGGCGGCGCTCAGCGCCAGGCGCTGCTTCCAGCCCAGCGGAAGCTCGCCCGTGACCGTGTTTTGCTGCTCCCCGAGGTTGAGCTCCTCGAGAAGCCGGTGAAGTCGCTCCCGGATCTGGCTGCGGGTCAGGCCGTACACGCCGCCGTAGAACTCGATATTTTCCCGCACGGTCAGGTCCTCGTACAGGGAAAACTTCTGGCTCATGTAGCCGATGGCTTGCTTGACTTGCTCGGGGTTCCGGGCCACATCGATTCCGCCCACGGTGGCCGATCCGGCGGTCGGCTCCAGCAATCCGCAGAACATGCGGATGGCCGTGGTCTTTCCGGCGCCGTTCGCGCCAAGGAAGCCAAAGATTTCGCCCCGGTGAATATCCAGGGAAATCGAATCCACGGCCGTGAAGCCATCGAAGCGGCGGGTCAGGTTCACGGCGGATACCGCCACGTCAGGCTTCTTCATGCTGCTCCCTCATGAGGTAGATAAACACGTCTTCCAGGCTGGGGGGAACGGTTTTTACGACTTCGTCTTCTTCCGTTACCGTGAGGACCTGAGCCCGGACGTCGCTCTCCGATCCCGATTCTTGCGCCGTGAAATGCACCCGGTCACCGAACGTGTGCACTTCTTTGACAGAAGGGAGAACGCGAAGCCGCTTCGCCAGCGCGACCGGGGAACGGGTTTCGATCTCGTACAATCGACCGGGAAAGAGGGACGGGAGATTTGCAGGCCGGTCGATGGCCAGGATGCGCCCCCGGTTCATGATTGCTACGCGGTCGCAGAGATCGGCTTCGTCCATGTAGGGGGTGGAAACCAGGATTGTCACGCCATCCTGTTTCAACTCGTGCAGGATATGCCAGAACTCCTCGCGGGAAACGGGATCCACGCCGGTGGTGGGTTCGTCGAGGATAAGGATCTCCGGTTGATGGATGAGGGTGCAGGAAAGCGCCAGCTTTTGCTTCATGCCGCCGCTGAGGTTCCGGGCCTGGCGGTCCTTGAACGGCTCCAGGTTGCTGAACGCGAACAGGCTCCGGAGCCGTTCGGGTCGTTCCTTTTCGGGTACGCCGAAGAGGCTGGCGAAGAAGAGGAGGTTTTCACGCACCGTCAGGTCGGGGTAGATGGAGAAGCGCTGGGGCATGTAGCCGATGCTTTTCCGCAACGCCCGGAATCCCGTGGCGACGTCCAGGCC
>JALUUP010000302.1 GCA_027021285.1 Bacteroidota bacterium
TCAATCACATGCCGGATTTCCCGATCCCTGAAGACCGCGGAGTATCGACGCTCGAGGAACTTCTGCGGCTCGAGGCGGAGGAAGGGCTGGGACGACGATATCCGGAGATAACGGATGAAATTCGAAGACGCATGGACTACGAGCTGGACGTCATCATCCGGATGGGATATCCCGGGTACTTTCTCATCACTGCGGATTTTATCAACGCCGCCAGGAAGAAAGGCATCCTCGTGGGACCGGGCAGGGGCAGCGCCGCAGGCAGCCTCGTGGCGTACTGCCTGGGTATTACCGACGTCGATCCTCTGCGTTACGGGCTGCTGTTCGAGCGCTTTCTCAACCCCGATCGCGTTTCCATGCCCGACATCGATGTCGACTTCCAGGATGATCGGAGGGAAGAAGTCATTGACTACGTGCGGGAAAAGTACGGCAAAGATTCGGTCGCACAGATCATAACGTTCGGAAGACTTTCTTCGCGGGCGATCATCAAGGACGTCGGGCGGGTGCTGGGCATTCCCCTCCACGAAGTGGAAACAATTACCAAGAACATCACCACGCGCATGGGCAAGGTGGAGCCGCTGGCGTTTGCCCTGGGACTGGAAAAGGATCCGGAGCCCGATCCGGAAAAGCGTTGGTACGCGGTTCGCGACCTGGACTGGGTGGGAAAGAGCAGGGACGACAAGATTCGTCAACTCGTAGAGTACTCGCGGGTTTTGGAGGACCTCAATCGCAACGCGGGGATGCACGCGGCCGGCGTTGTTATCGCCCCTTCCGCGGTCAGCGATTACAGCCCTCTTTATAAAACCACGAATACGGAGGTGATGACCCAGTACAACATGAAGGACCTCGAGGACGCGGGGCTCCTGAAGATGGACTTTCTGGGTCTCATCACTCTCACGGTTCTTGCCCGTACGCTGGAACTCATTCAGAAGCACCGCGGCATAGAGATCAACCTGGACGCAATACCTCTCGACGATAGCCGTACGTACGAGATGATCGGCGAGGGGCACACGGTGGGTGTGTTCCAGTTTGAAAGCGCTCCGATGCAGGATTACCTGCGAAAGCTGAAACCGCAGTCGATCCTCGACCTTGCCGCCATGAATGCCTTGTACCGTCCCGGTCCCATGCAATTCATTGATGAATTCATCGACCGAAAATTCGGCCGGAAACAGGTGACATATATCCACGAGAAACTTCGTCCCATCCTGGAAGAGACATACGGAATCATCGTGTACCAGGAGCAAGTGATGCGAATCGTGAGCGAAATCGCAGGCTTTACCCTGGCGGAAGCGGATATTATGCGACGGGCGATGGGAAAGAAGAGCGCCACGCTCATGGCTGAGCAGAGGAAGGCGTTTATTTCGGGAGCGACAGAGCGGGGCATGCCTGAAAAAACCGCTGCAGATATCTTCAGCATGATCGAGAAATTCGCTAACTACGGCTTCAATAAATCCCATTCGGTCGCCTATTCCATTCTTGCCTATCGCACTGCGTATTTCAAAGCAAACTACACGCCGGAATTCATGGCTGCCCTGCTCACTGCGGAAATGGCGAAAACGGATAAAATCGTTCCGCTCATCGACGAGTGCCGGAAATTCGGGATAAAGGTGCTTCCGCCGGATATCAATGAAAGCGAAGTGAGCTTTGTCGTAACCGAGGAAGGGATTCGATTCGGTCTGGCGGGAATCAAAAACGTGGGAGTCGGCGCCGTGGAAGAAATCCTTCGCGCCCGGCAGGAGGGCGGCCCCTTTCGCACGATCTTCGATTTCTGTGCACGTGTCAACAGCAAGGCGGTCAACAAGAAAGTTGCCGAGAGCCTCGTCCTGGCAGGAGCCATGGACTCCCTGGAAGGAAACCGTGCCCAGCTTTTTGCATCGATAGAAAGCGCGCTTACGTATGGTCAGAGATGCCAGCAGTACTCGGAACGCGGCCAGGCGAATCTCTTCGAAACCCCGGATGATACCAGCGCCGTTTCGGTGATGGAACCTGCGCTCCCGGCGCATGAAGACTGGTCGGAAGAGGACAAACTGGCCAAAGAGAAATCCGTTCTCGGGTTCTACGTGTCCGGGCATCCCCTGGAGAAATGGAGAACCGACGCCGAAGCACTCTCTTCCATCAGGTTGGGACAACCGGAGACATACCGCGAAGGCGAGGACATTCCTGTCTGTGGTGTATTGTCCAACGTTCGCAACAAAACGAGCCGAATCGGCAG
>JALUUP010000303.1 GCA_027021285.1 Bacteroidota bacterium
GCGGAAATTATCCTGGCGAATACCTACCATCTTGCCCTGCGTCCCGGGGTCGATACGTTGACATCTATCGGCGGGCTTCACCGTCTCATGTCGTGGAACCGGGCGATACTGACCGATAGCGGGGGGTACCAGGTTTTCAGTCTTTCCAAGCTGCGCAAGTTGGAAGAAGACGGGGTAACGTTTCAATCGCATATCGACGGGACGAGAGCGCATTTTACACCGGAGAGCGTTATCGATATCCAGCGGGCCATCGGCTCCGACGTCATGATGGTGCTCGACGTGTGTCCGCCGGCGGGATGCGGGCGGTTTTACGCCGAGCAAAGCCTGCGCCAGACGATGGAATGGGCGCGCCGGGCGCGGGAGCACGTGGAAAAGACCCGGCCGCTGTACGGCTATGACCAGGCCGCATTTGGCATCGTGCAGGGCAGCGTGTACGACGACATGCGCCTGCGGGGCGCGGAATCACTGGTGGAGTTGGATTTCGACGGTTACGCCATCGGGGGCGTGTCCGTGGGCGAATCCGTGGAGGACATGTATCGCGTCACGCGCTTGACCGCCGAGGCGCTGCCGGATCGCAAGCCCCGGTATCTCATGGGCGTGGGAACGCCACAGGACTTGCTTGAAGCCGTTTCGTCCGGAGTGGACATGTTCGACTGCGTCATGCCAACGCGGAATGCAAGGAACGGGATGGTGTTCACCTCGGCTGGCTCCTTCTCCCTGAAGAAAGCGGCCCTGCTTTCCGACACGGCGCCGATCGATGAGAATTGCGAATGCCCCGTATGCCGGAGATATTCGCGGGCCTACATTTGCCATCTTTTCAGAGCCCGTGAAATTTCCGGGTTGCGCATGGCAACCGTTCACAACATTTGGTATTATCTTACACTCATGCGTGAAGCGCGCCTTCACATCGCGGACGGATCGTTTGCCGCGTGGAAAGAGAAAACGCTGGAACAATTGCGGTCCGGAGCGGCTATCCAGGTAGCCTGACATTCAACGATGATTCGATACCATTTAACATTCAGTAATAATTCAGGAGGAATAATCTCGTGATGGATTTCTTGTTTGCTTTCGCGCCCCAGGGCGGTGACGGAGGAGGAGGTACCGGGTTCATGAGCACCATTATCATGTTCGCCCTCATCTTTCTCATTTTCTACTTCATGATTCTTCGACCCCAGCAAAAGCGCCAGAAAGAGCGTACCGCCATGCTGAGCAGTCTGAAAAAGGGCGATAAGATCATGACCAACGGCGGAATTTACGGCAAGATTATCAACGTCGATGAAAAAACGATCCTCTTGGAGATCGCCGACAACGTCAAGATTAAAATCGACCGCAGCGCTGTCGGCTCCGTCGTAAAAGAAGCCTCGGGAGAATAAGCCCGGAACATGCACGGATTCAACACTATCGAGGAAGCAATCGAGGAATTTCGCCGGGGCAGGATCGTCATCATCGTCGATGACGAGGACCGGGAAAACGAAGGAGATTTCGCCTGTGCGGCGGAAACCATTACTCCTGAGCAGGTCAACTTCATGATCCGCGAAGGGCGGGGAATGGTTTGCGCTCCGATCACAGACGACCGCATGCGACACCTCAATTTGCAACTCATGGTGGAAACAAATTCATCTTCGCATGGCACGAATTTTACCGTAACCGTCGATTACAAGCACGGGACGACTACGGGTATCTCGGCGGCGGACCGGGCCGCCACGATCAAGGCTCTTGCCGATGAGACGACCCGTCCGGATGACCTGGCTCGCCCGGGGCACATCTTTCCCTTGCGGGCGGTTCCCGGCGGTGTGCTTCGGCGTGCGGGGCATACCGAGGCCGCGGTGGACTTGACCCGGTTGGCAGGCATGAAACCCGTCGGCGTCATCTGCGAGATCCTCAACGAGGACGGGACCATGGCCCGCGTGCCCCAGCTCATGGAGATTGCCCGCAGGCACGACCTCAAGGTGATCACCGTAAAGGACCTTATCGCGTACAGGCTTAGGCGTGAAAAGCTGGTGCGCCGCGTTGTTACCACGCGCCTACCCACGCGCTTCGGACAGTTCGAGATGCACCTGTTCGAGAATACGGCCGACGGCAAGGAGCACGTTGCTCTCGTGAAAGGCGACGTTGCAGACGGCGAACCGGTTCTGGTCCGTGTTCATTCGGAGTGCCTGACCGGCGACACGTTCGGCTCGCTGCGTTGCGATTGCAAGGATCAATTGAACGCCGCCATGATGATGGTCGAGCGCGAGGGCCGCGGCGTCGTGCTGTACATGCGCCAGGAGGGCCGCGGCATCGGTCTGGCCAACAAGCTGAAGGCGTATAATTTGCAGGACCAGGGGCTTGACACCGTGGAGGCAAACCTGGAACTGGGATTCAAACCCGACCTCCGGGACTACGGCGTGGGCGCCCAGATGCTGGTGGACCTGGGCGTGAAAAAAATGCGACTGCTGACCAACAATCCCAAGAAGATTGTTGGATTGGAAAGCTACGGGCTGGAAGTCGTCGAGCGGGTGCCGATCGAGGCCGTGCCACATGAGCACAACAGCCTGTATCTCAAGACCAAGAAGGAGAAGCTCGGGCACTACCTTTCCCTGCGGGCGAGGAAGTAAACGGAACGCAACGGAAATGAAACCAGGTTTTGGTATTTCGTTTTTCGATTGAGGAGAGGGACTTGCCGGAAACAATCCTATGCGTTAATCGGTTAGTCGATCGATCTCGGGCGTAGTCAGCCTAACACCCCTTGCCTCGTTTGAAATAAACTCGTACATTTACTAAGCGTTTTTACAACATAGCCAGAATTCCAGAGGAAGGCTGGCTATGTTTTTTATTCGTTTTGAAATGGAAGGAGAATATCGTGGAAGGGAATGGAGCCGTTTATTTGACGCGCGATCGGTTGACCGAGATAGAGCGGGAACTTCGGGATCTGAAGATTAACGGTCGCAAGCGCATCGCGGACCGCATTGCCGAGGCCCGGGCACATGGCGACCTGAGCGAGAACTCGGAGTACGACGCGGCGCTGGAAGAACAGGGCCACCTGGAGCGAAAGATCTTCCAAATGGAAAACATGCTGTCCCGCGCGAGGATCATCGATCCGAAAGATCTGCCCAACGACCGGGTCTATATCTTGTCCCGCGTACGCCTGAAGAATTTAAAGAACGGCGAGGAAGTAGAGTACCTGATGGTGTCTCCGGAGGAGGCGGATTTTGATCAGAACAAGATCTCGGTAACGTCGCCCCTGGGAAAGGGACTGTTGCGCCGAAAGCTTGGCGAACAGGTGAAGATCAAGGTCCCCGCCGGTTTTCTCGAATACGAGATCATCGGTCTCTCCCGGTAATCGCTTTCCACATTCTTTTTGCAAAAGGACCGGTCCGCGACCGGTCTTTTACGTTGGAGCAAAGAGATGTTCCGCATCAATTGGATTTGAGAAGGCGGAGGAACTCGAAGCGCGCTCCCACCTGGATCCGGCAGAAGTACATCCCGGCAGGGTACCCGGCGGCGTCCCAGTTGAAGAAGTGCATTCCACGCGAGGCGCCCGGTTTTGTGTATGTCGTCAATATGCGGCCGTGCAGGTCGAGAATGTCTATCCGCATGTCTCCAGGTTCGGTGAGCAACACGGACACGGTCGTTTTTTCCCGGAACGGATTCGGCGCATTAGGCAACGCTTTCCATTTCCGCGCGCCCGCATTGAATGGTACTTCGAGCGTCGGCGAATAGTTGATCGTGCCGTCGAAATCAACCTGTGCAAGGCGATACCATACGCCGCCCTGTAATGGGAGAAGCAGGACCCGCGCGTCCATGAATTCGTATTGCCGCCGCTTCACCGATGTGCCTGCTCCGGGAACAAATCCCACGGAAATCCACGGCCCGCCGGCCTTGGAGCTCCGTTCAATCCTGAACCCGGTGTTGTTCGTCTCCGATTCCGTTGTCCATCGCAGGATGATGCCTCTTTTTTCCGTGAAGGCATGGAAGGACGCTAGCTCGACCGGGACGACGAGGTATTCGAATGCGCCGATGTCCCAGGCGCCGTTTTGCGGCCTGGAGACGCCGTCGAAATCATCATTCGGCGCGCTGGTTCCCGTGCCGGAATCGATCGCGGGGGAGCCGTTCTGCAAGTGAAAGTCCGCCCCCCCGGCATTAACGAATTTCGGGTTGCCGGTTACGTAATGATCACCGTACACCTCCCCCTGGTAACCTCTGAAACCGTCGATCAGGTTGTAATCGACCGTGACAGCGTTCTGGGTGAATTCCTCCAGGGCGATCTGGAAGGACAGGTTGTCGCTGCTGATGTTGTTGCGAAACAGGACGTTTTGCGCCTGTTTGTTGTCAAGTGTAATTCCCCCGCCCCAGTCCTTCCATCCGTTGTTATACACCGTGTTGTTGATAACGTGGATCGTGTTGAGCGTGTGTGAACTGATGCAGCATTTGTGAATGGATATTCCCACGAATTCGTTGTGGTACGAGACATTGTTGTACACGTAAATGTTTTTGAGCAAGCCCCCCTGCTCGGAGCCGATCGAGATGCCGTCGCCCTGAAAGACATCGTGTACGACGTTGTTATAAATTTTGAAGTCGTGTGTGTACTTGTCCCAGGCGTCAATGTATATTCCGACGAATGGAACGGTATGCACGGTGTTCCCATGCACGGTTCCGTTTGAGGAACCATCTTTGAGCACAATGCCTTCACCGCGGTACGAGTTTCCATCGTGCACGTAATTGTTGCTGATTTCGAAATTCGACGTCTCGCCGACGGAAATGCATTCGTTGATACTGGTGGCACCCTTGCTGCACGCATGGACGACTTCGTTGTTATCCACGAGGATATTCGTTGAACTCCATACGATGATACCCGACGATGCTGTATTATTCGTATAGTTATTCTTAATGATTATGTGATTCGAGTTTTCGACCTGGATCCCGGTATTGTTGCCGTTCGGGCCGACGTTGACGACGCGTAAACCTGATACGGTGATGTAACTCTTGCTGTCAATTTCAAACAATCCTTCCCACTCTTGGAGTGAAACGGAATTCCCGTCGATCGTCACAACGTCGCCGGGATAACTCATATACACGATGGGGTTTCCCGCCGTACCCGAATTAGCGGGAAGAACCTGTTCCGCATACGTACCCGCTCGTATGAAGACCGTGTCGCCCGCGACCAGAGTGTTTGCGGCCTTTTGAATCGTACGCCACGGTTGTGACGCCGAGCCCGGATTGGCGTCGTTCCCGGTTTTTGCCACGTAGTATGTTCTTCCGAAAGCGGCAGGAGAGATCATCGACAGGATCAGGAGCGCGATAGCGGAGAGAGTCATTGCTTTGGTGATACGGCGATCAGGCATCTTCATGGTCAGGCATCCTATGATGAGGTTACAAGATTCAGAAAACGAGATCTACCCATGCTGGTTCGTACATGGGAGCAGGTGGAAATGAGCAAGACCGACGTGGAGCTTGAATCGAATAAATCTGAAAAGCAAAAGTAACGTAATTATTCTTTACCTGTCACACAAATGATTTTGTGATAAATCTTTGCACGATGGAAAATCCGTATTGTTGTCGGGTGCGTCTATGAACGAAATCGCAACAAGGCGGCTGTTTCACGGGGATGCGTGGAAACAAGCATTCTTAATAATGACGGCTTGTTGCAGAATCTCGTAGCGGTTTGTTAACCCGTAACGGATTGCTGTATTTTACATCGAGATGTTTTGAAACCATCGGGTTGATCATGAATATCGTCATTCTCGGTTGCGGCCTTGTTGGAAAGGCCATCGTACACGATCTCTCCATCCATTCTACCGCCGATCTTACGGTTGTGGATGCGCGGGAAGAAGCGCTCTCGCAGGTGAAAGGCCTTCCACGCGTGCAGACGCGGCAACAGTCCCTCGGCGAAGAAAAGGACGTCGAATCAGTCGTTGCCGGTGCCGACCTGGTCATAGGAGCCTTGCCGGGGTTCATGGGATTCGAGGTGTTGCGCTCCGTGATCAGGGCGGGAAGGAACGTGGTCGACATCTCCTTCTTCCCGGAAGACGCGCTGGCGCTGGATGACCTGGCCAGGGAACACGGCGTAACGGCAGTGGTGGATTGCGGTCTCGCCCCCGGCCTCAGCAACCTCATCCTCGGACATGCAGTCGCGGAGTGGGACGAGGTGCAGGCGTTCAGTTGTTACGTGGGCGGACTTCCCCGCGTGCGCACGCTTCCTTATGAATACAAGGCAGTGTTTTCGCCTATCGACGTTCTCGAGGAGTACACACGGCCGGCCCGGCTGCGGGAGCGCGGAGAAACGGTAGTGCGCGAAGCGTTGTCGGAAGTGGAGCACTTGGAGTTTCCCGGCGTGGGCACCCTGGAGGCATTCAACACCGACGGACTGCGCACGCTGTTGCAAACGGTCGATGTCCCGGATATGAAGGAAAAGACCTTGCGCTACCCCGGCCATGCGGAAAAAATGCGCCTCCTGCGGGACACGGGTTTCTTCAGTCCCGAACCGGTCGAAGCGCGCGGCGTAAAAATCCGTCCGCTCGATCTTACCGCCAGCCTTCTGTTTCCGAAATGGAAGCTGGAAGAAGGGGAGGAAGACCTCACCGTGATGCGCGTGGAACTCCGCGGCCGCCGGAACCGGTCCGATGTATCCCTGCAATATGAACTGTTCGATTCTTATGACGCTGCTTCCGGCATGACCTCCATGGCCAGGACCACGGGCTATACCTGCGCCGTAACCGCTCTCCTCATGCTCGATGGAAAAATCACCGGTCCCGGTATAATCCCCCCGGAATACCTGCCCCGCAACGAGGGCGTGTTTTCGGCTGTTATGGACGGCATGGCTGAACGCGGAGTGCGGTTCAAGGTGAGCGGCGACGGAAGCTGAACCTCCGATATTTCCCTTATCGTACCTGACGTAGCGTTGTCGCCGCGGCGACAAAACGCGCGCCTCTTTCCCTGATTCCGAAAATAGGACTTGACACGAGGAAAGAAATGTCGTATCCTATTTTAGAACTTTAGTAGTTGCTAAAATAAAGAGAGAGTGTGTCGTATGAAAAAAGTCCTCATCAATGGCCAGACCTGTATCGGGCCGACGTTCACATCGACGGAATTCTCCCTCATCAGGAAAAACCTTGCTGAGCAGAAGGGCCTGGAGTCCCTGGCGGAAACGCTGGCGGTTGTGGGGAATGCGCAGCGACTGCGCATCCTGTATCTCCTGTACGCTCACCGGGAAATGTGCGTCTGCGACCTGGCCGAAATCCTGGACATGACGGTATCCGCCGTCTCACAGCACCTGCGGAAGTTGAAGGACAAGCGCCTGGTGACGTCGCGGCGCAAGAGCCAGACGATTTACTATGCCCTGAGCCGGAATCCCGCGCTCATGCACCTGGCGAAACTCTTTGCGCGAGAGGAAATCAGGATGCCCGACGCGTTTGTTTTGAATGTCGAATAAATACACAAAGGAGTTATACATGAAAACGTCATCATTGACTGGAACGGGAGGGGTATTGTCGGCCGTGCTGGCTTCGTTTTGCTGCATCGGCCCGGTGGTGCTGGCTTTACTGGGTGTAGGCGGACTGGGGATGTTCTCCGTCTTCGAGGAATACCGACCCTGGTTCATCGCGTTGACCGTGATTCTGCTAGGTGCGGCGTTTTATTTCACGTACAGGAAACGGGAAGTTGCATGCGAAGACGGTTCGTGCGAAATCCGGAGCGCGGGCAAGTGGAACAAAATCAGCGTCTGGTTGGCGACCGTGATCGCCGCCGTCGCCATTGCCTTTCCGTACATCGGTGTGCTTCCGTCTCCCGATGTGAACGCCGCTGTCCAGCCCGGCGCGTCCGTCGTACTGGAAATCGAAGGCATGACCTGCAACGCTTGCGCTTCCGGTTTGGAACAGTCCCTGGCTGATGTCAAGGGAGTTCGGGAAGCCAGCGTTCAGTACGAAGAAGAGCGCGCGAACATTGTGTACGATCCCGAGACGGTATCCCCGGAGGTCTTCGTGCGATTGGTTCAGGAGGCGGGATACAAGGCGAGGGTTGAAAAAAGCAGCGTGCAATCACCAGGCGCAACGAAAAAGGAGGCGCAATGAAACGGCAAAGGATCGAAGTGGAAGTTGCGGTTCGAGGGATGACCTGCGACTCGTGCCGTCGTCACGTGGAAGAAAGTCTTGGCGAAGTGCCGGGCGTGGAGTCGGTATTGATTGCAAACTGGAAAGACGGAAAAGCGAAAGTGGTGACGGATCAGGACGTGAGCGGGAAAGACCTGGTACAAGCGGTAGAAAAGGCAGGCTACTCGGCGGATATCCACGACAGGAAAACAATAATGGAAGACGAGCCGCGATCCGGTAAGTATGATTACGATCTCGTCATCGTCGGCGGAGGATCGGCGGCCTTTTCCGCGGCCATCCGCGCGTCGGAGCTGGGGGCCCGTGCCGTGATCATCAACGAAGGGCTTCCGATCGGGGGCACGTGCGTCAATGTCGGTTGCGTGCCGTCCAAAACGTTGATTCGCGCAGCCGAAGAGGTCCATTGCGCATCGCACGCGAGGTTTCGCGGCATACAGGCCGCTGCCCGCGTCAGCGATGCCGCCGCGTTGTTTGACCAGAAGCGGGAGCTTGTGAATGAGCTGCGCGGAAAGAAGTACGTGGATATTGTCAGCGTCGATCCGAACATAACGATCCTGGAGGGGCGCGGAACGGTTACCGGCGAACACACGGTAGAAGTGAACGGCCGAAGTATTACCGCTCGCCGCATCCTTGTGGCCACCGGCGCTTCGCCCTTTGTTCCGGATATTCCCGGACTGGCGGAATCCGGGTACCTGACGAACGAGACGGCCTACGAGCTGGATGAAATTCCCGAAAAATTGATCGTCTTGGGCGGACGGTATATCGCCCTGGAAACGGCGCAGATGTTCGCGCGTCTGGGTTCCCGCGTGACCGTGCTCCAGCGCTCGGAGCGCATCCTGCCCGATGAGGGCGAGGATCTTACCGAAGCGCTCACCGGGTACCTAAGGAAAGAAGGGATCGATATCCGCACGGGCGTTCAAATAGAATCCGTCGGGAGGGAAGGAACAATGATTCGGGTGAAGGCGCGGATCAGCGGGATGGAAGAAACAATCGAGGGGAATCACGTCTTCGTTGCCACTGGCAGGCGTGGAAACGCATCCGGCCTCGGGTTGGAAAAGGTCGGCGTTGTAGTGGGGAGCGGCGGTTATCTCCCCGTGGATGAATTCCTCAGGACTTCTTCGTCGTCGATATTCGGCGCGGGGGACGTTATCGGTTCACCCATGTTCGTGTATACCGCCGCGTACGAAGGTGCCCTGGCAGCGGAGAATGCTCTTGCGGGCGACAACATGCGCGCGCGCGATTATTCAGCCCTGCCGTGGGTGATCTTCACGGATCCCCAGGTGGCCGGAGTCGGTCTCGACGAACGGCAAGCGAAGGAGAAAGGAATCGACGTGGATACCTCGACGCTTTCGATGGACTTGCTGCCGCGCGCCCTGGCCGCGTTCGACACCCGCGGGTTCATCAAGCTGGTACGCAACACGGCGAGCGACCGCCTCGTTGGAGCACGCATCCTGGCGCCGGAAGGCGGCGAATTGTTAATGGAAATCTCCCTGGCCATTCGGTACGACATCCCGGTTTCCGAGCTGGCTGCCCGTTTCCATCCTTACCTGACGCTGTCCGAAGCGGTCAAGCTGGCCGCGATCGGTTTCACGCGCGACGTGAAGACATTGTCCTGTTGCGCGGGATGAGTAACACGAACGCTCCGTCGTCTCGTTCCACATAGCGCTTTTCTCTGGAAATTATTTTGAGTACGAATAATTCCCTTGATTTATTATGAGCATATGCTTATAATAAATTCAAAGAGAACGGAGGAAAAACATAATGCCGAGACCAAAACGTTGCAGGAGAATCGCGGAGGAACCTGGTTGTCATGTGTTCAAACCAGCCGGCGTTCCGGCCTCCGGCATGGAGGAGCTGGTTCTTGGACTCGATGAACTGGAGGCTTTACGGTTGGCTGATTTTGAAGGC
>JALUUP010000304.1 GCA_027021285.1 Bacteroidota bacterium
CGTATCCGTCACGCGACCGGTGACGATGATATGGCATCCCGCTTCGAGCGCCTTGACGAGCGGCTCTGCGCCGAGGTAAATATTGGCGGAAGAGATCCGTGAACGAACCCGGAAGAAATCTTCACCGGTTTCCATGTTGATGAACCTCTCGCCAGCGGCAGATAATTCGTACAATTGATCCACGATGTTATCCCCGTACACGACGCCGACTTTCACATCCAACCCCATGGATTTAGCCATTTCTATGATCTTCCGCCCCATTCCGATAGGATTGATGCCGCCCGCGTTGGAGATCACGCGAACTTTTTTCTTGACAATAAGGGGAAGACAATCCTGGAGCTGGTCGAGAAAATCCACCGCGTACCCGAGCTCGGGATTCTTTTTCTTCTGGCGTTGAAGAATGGACATCGTGATTTCCGCCAGGAAATCCATAGTAATATAATCCAACGGCCCGCCCGTCAACTGTCGTTTCATCGCGGAGAGGTCGTCGCCCCAATATCCACCGGCATTTGCGATTCGTATTTTCTTTTTCACTGCTTGTATTCCTGCTGAAAGAAAAGATTTCCGCCAAACCCATCGTGAGAAGGCTCAGGCGAAAAATACATGAAATTTACCTGACACAAAAAGAAACGGCAGGCTCGCGAAGCCTGCCGTCAGTTTTCATCCACCGGAATTGCTCAGAAACGCGCGGTCATTGTGATAGTTTCACAACCCAGCCATACAACCGGTGATCATACCGATTAATACCATTTCGGAACGAACTTGTGTCCATAGCTGAGCACTCCGCTGTGCCCCTCGCTCTGAATGCGCCGGAATTCCAGGCGTACCTCCATGCCTATCGACACTTCTTCGACATTGCAGTCCGTAAGTTGCCCCATCATGCGGGTACCATCTTCGAGCTCAACAATTGCCAAGGCATACGGCGCCAAATCTTTCCATTGATCCGGTGCGGTACGAATCACCGTGTACGTCAGCACTTTTCCATTCAGAGGAAGATTTACCGTCTCCTGCTCGGTATCACCGGTCTCGGGATCCACCATGCGTTTTGGATAATAGACCGTTCCGCTCTTCGTGAACCGGGACGCTTCAAGCCTGTAGCGTGATGGATACTCCCGCCAGTTACGTGGAACGAACATTTTCATGATGCCACCTCCATAATATGAACAACCGATGATCCGCCGCTTCCACCCATGTTCTGGGTCATACCGATGGTCGGCGCGCCGGGTATCTGCCTGCCGTTTTCAGCGATGCCGGTGAGTTGCTTGTACACCTCGACCACCTGGGCGATTCCCGTCGCCCCGACGGGATGTCCCTTCGATTTCAGTCCGCCGGAGGTGTTCATTGGAAACGTGCCTTCACGGCTGGTTTCTCCTGCAAGAATTGCCGGCCCCGCTTTTCCCGGCTCGTACTTCCCAATCGCCTCCGCAACCATGATCTCGGCGATCGTAAAGCAATCGTGGACCTCGGCGAAATCGACGTCCTCGATCTTTTTTCCTGCCATGTCCATGGCGCGTTGAGCCGCAAGGGTAACGGCACGCAATGTGCTCAAATCCTGGCGCTGCGCCAAGGCAATCGTGTCGGTTCCCACACCGGAGCCCAGCACCTTGATGTATGGCTTGCCGAGGGATTTGGCTATTTCTTCCGTCGTTACAATCACGGCAGCAGCCCCGTCGGTTATCGGCGAACAATCGAGGATCCGTAAAGGATCGGCAATCATCACGGATTTTTCCACCTGTTCCCTGGTAATCTCGAAGGGATACTGGGCGACGGGATTCATGGCGCCGTTCTGATGGTTCTTTACCGCTACGGCGGAGAGCATTTCCCTGGTGGTTCCGTACTTCTCCATGTGCGCATGCGCCATCATTGCATACAAACCCGGGAACGTCGCTCCATGAAAGACTTCGTATTCCTGGTCCGCTGCACTGGCCAAGGCGCTAGTGGCATCATCTGGCGCGCAGTCCGTCATTTTTTCCACCCCCGAAGCCATGACAATATCCGACATTCCGGAAGCCACCTCGATGAATGCTGCCCGGAACGCCATGCCTCCCGACGCGCACGCGGATTCCACACGCATTGCGGGAATACCCTTCATACCCATGTAATCCGTCAGCAGGGAAGCGAGGTGTTCCTGTCCCACGAACAACCCGCCGGACATGCACCCGACGTACAAGGCGTCGAGACGATCGACCCCGGCA
>JALUUP010000305.1 GCA_027021285.1 Bacteroidota bacterium
GGCGCGAATTCCGTTTCTTCTGCAAGGCCCTGGGGCACCGGTTCGACGGGGCGCTCGAGGTCGTCATTCGTTCACTCGACGTGTACGAGGGGCGGTCTCTTGTGCATATTCCTTTTTTCAATACCGCCCGCTGCTATCTGAAAGTCGGCGGCACAAACGGATCGAGGATCGTCATGCCCATAATCGTTCCCCCATCATCCGTCGGTGACGATGGAGCGCGCCGCGGTCCCGCGATGTTCGACGCCTACCCGAATCCCGTTCCTTCCCTTTCAGGAAAGGCCCGGCTGCGCCTCCGGTTCGAGTTGGATCGCCCGGGACCGGTCCGTGTTTCCGCGTGGAATATGCTGGGGCAGCGCGTTGCCTCCTCTCTTCTCGTGTGCGATAAACCGGGTGCGCAGTCGCATTGGATAGAACTGCCGCGAGTCAAAGCAGGTATTTACATTCTGACCCTGCACCGCCGCGGACACCCGCTGGTGCGGAAACTCTTCGTGCGTTAGGAACGCCGGTCATCACCGGTGTCGAAATCTTGGAAAAATTTCCTAAGTTATCTGCGGCAATGATGAGAATGCCCAGGCAGCTCGTGCCGGTTGACCCTCATTGAAATACGAGTATCTGAAATCCTATCATTACGAGGCGGCTATGAAATCGATGCACTCCTGCTTCATACTCCCGATCATCTTTTTCTTCCTTGCTCCACAAGCGGGGGCCCAGTGGTCTTCCAACACTTCCGAAAACAACGAAATTGCCCGGACCACCAACGAACAGCGCTTTCCACAAACCGTGAGCGATGGCGACGGAGGCGCTATCATCGTTTGGGAAGACAACCGCAACGGTTTCTTCTTCGTGTATGCCCAGCGTATTGACAAGAATGGCATGATCCGCTGGGCACCAAACGGCGTCGCGGTTTCACCCGGTCTTCGCGACCAGACGGAGGTATCGGTTCTCTCCGACGGCAATGGCGGTGTTTTTCTTGCCTGGTCCGACATGCGCAACGACAACGCGGACATTTTCGCACAGCATCTTGACAAGGACGGTAAGCGTTTGTGGAAAGCGGGCGGTGTGCGCGCATCGTCGAACAACCTGGAACAACGCACACCTGTGATCGCCAGTGACGGCGCGGGAGGCATCATCATCGCCTGGTCGGAGTTCCTGGCCGGGAACCAGGGCGCCACGGATGACTTGTACGCCCAGAGGATCAACGCGAGCGGACAGGTCATGTGGGGAGCAGACGGCGCTCCCATCTGCACCGCTCCTATCGCCCAGCGCCACCCGGGTATTGCCAGCGACGGAAATGGTGGAGCCATCATCGCCTGGTCGGACGGACGCAACAACAACAGCTACAGCATTTACGCCCAGCGGGTTTCCGGCGGAGGGGGCACGTACTGGCTGAAGGATGGTATCGCCGTGTCGTTATCTTCCGGAACCCTGGATTGGCCCAAGCTGGTCGGCGACGGCAGCGGCGGTGCGGTCCTGGTCTGGACGGACGACAGCGGCAACATACATAGCCAGCGCCTGGACGGCGCAGGCAAACCCCGCTGGACCATCAGCGGCAAGCCCATCGGCGGCAGCGCGGGCGATCAGTCTAACCCATTCCTCGTCCGGCTGGGGAACTCCTTCATCGTGGCGTGGGATGATACCCGGAACGGCAACGCGGACATCTATGTTCAGAAAATCGCCATGGACGGAACCTCGCAGTGGTTTGCAAACGGCTTGCTCGTGTGCAACGCCACCGGCGACCAGCAATACCCCTCCGTAACTCCCGACGGGGCGGGCGGGATCATCCTCGCCTGGCAGGACTACCGCGCAGGATCGAGTTCATCGGGTACGAAGCGCGATATCTACGTCCAGCGCCTGACCAGCGGCGGCACTCCACTGTGGACCAACAACGGAGTCGTCGTATGCAACGCCAAGGGAAACCAGTACCTCCCGACGCTCGCGACGGACGGCAACCAGGGAGCCATTGTCGCCTGGGAGGATTACCGGGATTTCAACTCGAAATTTGACATCTACGCCATGCGCATCCTGAAAGACGGCACATTTCCCATCGCCCCTCCAACCGTCAAGCTCAGTACGAAGAACATCATGTTCGGCGACGTCAACGTGGGACTGACCGCCAGTGAATCCTTCACCATCACGAATTCCGGTGGCAAGGACCTTGTCATCTCCAACATCGCCAGCTCTGCA
>JALUUP010000306.1 GCA_027021285.1 Bacteroidota bacterium
AGCTTCCGCTGTAGGCGTACGTCGTCACGGATGCATGACTGTTCCGCACTCCTTCCTGTGGGCTGATTTCCTTGTTGCTTCCCCACAGCAGGGGTGACTGGTTGGTAAAATCGATGCCCCGCCCCCAGATGCCCGAGATGCCCGGTGCGTCGATGCAGGAAGAATTACTCTGCCACGTCAGCAGGGCCTGGTTGTTGTATTGCGGGCAAAGCCTCGGTTCCGCGCTGGACGAGCCGTTGCCAACTTCCACGGGACTGCTCCAGAATGACACCACCGAGCCTCCCGATTCCACGAGTCTTTGTATGAGAATCCTGTACGAGCCGTCTGTCCCCGCGTTGCTCCATGCGACCACACAGCCGGTACCCAAACCGTTCCCCGTCCAGGAAACAAGGTCGGAAATGATGGATGGTGAGTTCGCCTCGAAGTATGTCGGCGCTGAACCGGGGGAATTGGAGCTTATTTTGTAAAGCGCTGATTTTTTAGATATTCCTCCCACAGATAACTTTAACTCGGCAGCATAGACTTCACGATGGTTATCGCTGCCAAGTTTCGTAGCAAATGTCGCCCAAGCAAACATTGGGGTTTCGCTGTATCTAATATCAATTCCCCCTGTACCTGTTCCCGAGGATGAACCAGAATTTACCTGAGTTATGGATGTTGAATTTCCATCATAGCCACCAGCCCACCAATTGAAGGTATTCCCTCCAGGATTATTTTCCCACATAACCATGAAACCATTATTTCCATCCTTGCACAACTTGAAACCGTTTGCGTCAGAGTTCGCTTCGCTTCCAACGCCAGAAAGCATTTTATTACCTGATGATTGTTTTTGATCATTCAGGTGTATAAACACAACGTGCTTGGGTTTCACCGATGGTGGTGAAATGCTGCGGAATACGACATACACGCCTCCGAGGTCGTCTTCTACCGCCTGCGGCTGTACGTAACCCACGTTCGATGTCTCGTAGGGATCGAACCAGTTCTGGTCGTATAACCCCGTGCTTCGTATCAGCCGTATTTTGATAGCTCCATAATCCGAGGGAACGTTCCGGCTCTGCCAGGCGACGTAGCATCCCCCGGCGCCGTCAACGGCTACGGCCACAGAATCGTTGTACGTTGTTGTAAGGCTGAGCAGCATACCGTTGTTGGTCCATAACGGTATCCCGTTGACATCGAGTTTCTGCACGTATATCTCCTTCCCGTACACTCCGTCCCGGTCTTCCGCCCAGGCAACGTAGGAGTAGCCGTCTTCATCCGTCGCAACGCTGAAATTATCCGCGTAGGTCTGGTACGTATGTTTTACCAGTACGTCCCGCCAATCCGTATGCGTGGGATCGTTGCACGTGCAGCTCATCTTCTGCCCGTATATGGCTTTCGGGGTCCGGCGACTGTCGTCAAAGATGAAGATGTTGCCGGCCATTTGGACATTGCCCTGAAGATTTTGCGCCTTCGTCACGGCCTGGCCGTTCACCGGCCAGACGAACGCGTCGCTGTTCATGATATCTATCTCCTGGCAATAGACATCGGTCGAAACACGCGAGTCCTCCCAGCCGATAATGAAATCCATTGAATTCTGGCAGTCGCTGACATACATATCGACCTGGAGTGGCCCGTTGCACGTGTTGAGCTGGAGAACGGCCCTGCCGTTGGCAGCCCAGGGAGCGGTCGTCACGGGAGCGGCGAGAAGAAGATCGACCTTGGCCGCGTAGATGCCGGTACTTGGCCCCGAGCCGACTCTGGTGTCCTCCCATGCAAGATACGCGGCCACGACCTGTGTCGTCGATCCGGAAGGAATGTAACCGATGATTTCTACTTTTGCCTTTTGCTGCATACTTCCGCTCACGACCGATACGGGAAGATCGGTTCCCGCCGCGGGCCAACCCGGACCCGGTACAAGCCAGGGTGAGGAACCTGTGGGAACGATGTATTGCATGTAAATGTCCGCGTCGCCGTTTCTCCCATCGGTCCAAACTGCCACGAATCCGGGAAGGCCGGCCGTGTACGCAGGCGCGAGGGTCAAATCTGTTCCCGCTCCAGTTGTCACAACGGCATTCGAGCCGCCCGTCAGCATTACGCCTTGCGCGGAAAC
This sequence comes from Bacteroidota bacterium, assembly GCA_027021285.1. Lineage (GTDB taxonomy): Bacteria > Bacteroidota > Ignavibacteria > SZUA-365 > JAADGX01 > JAADGX01. Next base: position 2,090 of record JALUUP010000306.1, read on the forward strand.
GTTTTCGCAATAGATGTCGTAGGTTCCGTTCCTGTTGTCCTCCCACGCGATATAGACGCCGGGCACAGTCGTCCGCTGGTTGTCCAGTACGAG
>JALUUP010000307.1 GCA_027021285.1 Bacteroidota bacterium
CGGGATCAATGCCGAGCACGAGGACAGAAGACGGCACATTTACCCCTGGAGTTTTTCCATCACGGTATCGTCGATATCAAAATCGGCGTATACGTTTTGCACGTCATCATGATCCTCGAACGCCTCTATGAGACGTAAGACCTGTTCGGCTTCTTTGCCCTCGATTTTCAACGTGTTTTGCGGTATCATGGTCAAGCTCGATTCGAGTATCTCGATATTATTCTCCTCGAGAGCTTTTTTCACTGCTTCGAAGGTGTCAACGGGAGTCGAAATAACGTACGTCTCGCCTTCGGCTTTGAGATCCTCTGCACCTGCATCGATAATCGTCATCAAGAGTTCTTCTTCATCATACCGGGAGGGTACGTGAATGATACCTTTCCGGGAAAATTTCCACGCGACGCTTCCGTTCTCCGCCAGATTCCCATGGTACTTGGAAAACAAGTGCCGGAGTTCGGCCACAGTGCGATTCCGGTTATCCGTAACCACTTCGATGAGAATTGCCACTCCGCCGGGACCATACCCTTCGTACGTGATTTCATCGTAATGCACTCCCTCCATCTCGCCGGTGCCGCGCATGATCGCTTTCTTGACATTGTCAGCGGGCATGTTTGCGGCTTTCGCGTTCTGAATGGCGAGGCGAAGACGTGGATTATTCTCGGGATCACCTCCACCCTCGCGGGCGGCAATCTGGATTTCCTTGATGATACGGGTGAACATCTTCCCCCGGGCGGCATCGTTTGCCGCTTTCTTCCTCTTGATGGTTGCCCATTTAGAATGTCCGGACATGGCTCTCAGACCTCCACGACTTTTTTATGTCTTCAATATTTCTTCTGAAAAATCAATAACCTCCACGGGTAGCTCCTCGTCTGTGCCTTTTCGTAAATCTTTCAGCTTCAACTGAGGGAAGGTGTTCCCGTTCCAGGTGTTTTCTTCAATCGTAAACACGACGTCCAAATTCGATTTCGATTCCCGTACGACCGGCAGCTTGTCGCCAAGGTTGAAACCGATGGCATCAAACACGACGCCGGCATTGCGCAGCTTTAGCTTGAGATGGTTTCGGCCTACGATTCGCGGCTCACCGTACACTTCCGCTTTTCTGGTGACAAAAACAGGGCGTTGGTTGCCAGGCCCAAAAGGAGCGAATTGCTTGAGAACCCGAAAAAACCGAGCGGTGATATCACTGAATTCGATACACGCGTCGATCTTTATTTCCGGGGTCAGGATGTCACTCGTGTACATCTCCCGGGCAACGGCGGTAAAGCACTCGCGGAACTCGTCGATCCGGTCCACCTCCAATGCGAGTCCGGCGGCGTACTTGTGACCACCAAATTGGACCAGCGTATGCTCGCAGCGTTTCAAGGCTTCGTAAATATTGAAGCCGATAATGCTGCGCGCGGAACCTTTCGCTACTCCATCGACCGTCGACAACATGATGGACGGACGGTAGTACCGTTCCACGAGCCGGGACGCCACGATACCGAGAACACCGGGGTGCCAGTCCTCGTTATGCAAGACGATCGGCGCATCCACCGACTCGGCCAGGATCCGGTCAGCGTACACCTGGGCCTGGTTAAACGTGTCTTCATCGATCTTCCGCCTGTTGCGGTTCTCTTCCTCCAGAATCAGCGCGTATTCCGTCGCTACGGCCTCGTCCTGGCAGGTGAGCAGGTCCACGGCCCGGTGCGCGTCTCCAAGCCGTCCCACGGCATTGATCCGCGGAGCCATGACGAAAACGATCTGCCCCGCGGTCAAGTCTCCAAAGGACAGCCCCGACGACTCGATCAGCGCCTTGATTCCCGGTCGAGGGCGTTCGTTCAACAAGCGGAGACCGAAATACACAAGGATACGGTTTTCACCTATGAGCGGAACGATATCCGCCGCCGCCGCAATGGCGACGAAATCCAGGTACTCGTACGGCATTTCCCGGACGTCGTAGTATTCGGCCAATCCCTGCATGAGCTTGAATCCGACACCACAACCGCTGAGGTATTTGAACGGGTAGGTATCCTCCGGTTTCAACGGATCAAGAACGGCGTACGCGTCCGGTGTGGTTTCCGCAGGTTCGTGATGGTCGCAGATAATCACGTCGATATTGTGTTTCCTGGCATATTCAACCTGGGACACAGCCGTGATACCGCAATCAATGGCAATAATCAGGGTGATATCCCTGCTCCGGGCATAGTCGATTCCCGTCTCGGAAATCCCATACCCTTCCGTCATGCGATCGGGAATGTAAACTTCTACATTACACTCGATCTGGCGGAGAAACATGAACATGCTGCTGGCGCTGTTGGTACCATCGACGTCGTAATCACCATAAACCAGCATTTTCTCACCCGAAGCCTGTCCCTGAACAATCCGCGAAACCGCTTTCTCCATGTCGTGCATGAGAAAAGGGTTGTGCAGATCGGCAAGACTGGGTCGGAAATACGCCTTCGCTTTTTCATAGGAGTCAATATCACGGGAGACTAAAATAGAAGCGATAACTTCTGGTACATGAATTTCCTCCTTAAGCTGACGTACCCTATCCACATCCTGGACAGCGCGGAGGGTCCATCTTGCTTCCATGAGTGGGTCCTTTTTTTATTATTCGTATAAAAAAATATTTTTCTCATCATTTTTTAATAGCTAAAGAAAGGATTCAATAATAAATAAAGCCGGGGTGCACCTGTAAGCCGAATTCTGTCTGGTCCGCCGAAGCGGACGAGGCAACCATCTATCTCGGCATGCCGTCGCCGACATGCTCAAGCGACCTACCCGGATGCCGGGTCCCGAAGGACCTCGCGCGGGCCGCGCTCGACGGCATCCCTATTTGGTCTTGCTCCGGGTGGGGTTTGCCGAGCCGGCGTGTTGCCACACCGCTGGTGAGCTCTTACCTCACCGTTTCACCCTTACCCGCCTGCGGCGGGCGGTATGCTTTCTGTTGCACTTTCCGTCGCCTTGCGGCGCCCTCCCGTTAGGAGGCACCCTGCCCTGTGGAGTTCGGACTTTCCTCCCCGCCGATACCCGGCACGGCCGGTCGGCGAAGCGGTTGCCCGGTGCACCCCAAAATCATTCCACCGGTGAATCATCCTCGGCGATATCCTCCGACACAAGGATCCGCCCGCAATGCTCACAAAAGAACAACCGATCATCCCGCTTGATCTCCAGGATCCTCTGGGGCGGGACGACATTGTAGCAGCCACTGCATGATTCGCGCCGGACTTCCACGACAGCTTTTCCACCCTTCGCGTCGCGGATACGCTCGTAAGCCTCGATATCGCTGCTCTCCAACCGCCTGATGATCTTCTCGCGCTCATGTTTCAGTTCCGCTTCCTCGTCTGCCGTCGATTCAAGTATTTCTTTATACTGTTGTTCCTGCTCTTCTAGGTCGGCTTCGAGCACCTTCAGTTCTTTATCCAGTCCTTCCAATTCACTTCGCAGTTCCTCGGCCTGACGAGCAAACGCTTCCATTTCCTCTTCGTACTCGTCGATGGTCTTTTCCGCAAGCTCAATCTCGCTGGTCAAAGCGTCATATTCCCGGTTGTTGCGAACTTGCAACTGCTGATCTTTCAGCTTTTCAATCTTTTCCAACAACGCCAACGATTCCTTTTCCCTCCTGGCGCGATCCGCCGTTCCTTTTTTCAGAAAGTCCTCGTGCTCATTGATGGAATTCCGAACTGTTTCTACCTTTTCTCTCAACTTCTCCACACGTATCGGCAAGTCCCCCCGCAGCTCATACAATTCATCCAGGTCCAGGTCTATTTTCTGCAGGGTACTCAGTAAACGTAACTTACGCTTCAAATCGTTCTCCTTTTGGTTTAAACGTAGTGAACAACATTTGTACACGTACGCACAGGTAAGATAGGAATCCTGTCAGGAAAATCCATCAATTCCTTCTTTAACCGTTGCGTACAACTTTCTATGAACACCTGTTCCGTTTCGTAATGACCGGCGTCTACGAGCAGCAGCGCCCCGGCAGCATCGTGAAACGAATGGTACGAGATATCGGATGTAACAAACGCGTCCAGCCCCCTGGTCACGGCGAGCGGGAGAAGCGAAGAGCCGGCTCCTCCGCATACGGCGACCCGTCGAATCGGCCTGTCGAGCAGAGGGCTCGTGCGCAGGACACCGACCTGCAAGCGTTCTTTGACCTGCTGGAGAAATTCATGCGCGGTGAATTCCCGGTCGAAATATCCCATGACCCCGAGCCCGTACCCGGAAACGGAACCCGCGAGCGAAACTTCTCCCAGATCGACAGGTTCGGAACTCTCCAGCTTACGCACGAGGTCTCGGACCTCCCCCATCCTCCACGAAGGACCGTGAATCTCGTAGCGGTACGTATGCTCATCGATGGATTGCTTGCGCCACGAGATATTCTTCACATCCACCAGGCGCCGTTCCAGGTCCTCCGCAACCCCGTTCATCGACGACAGCTCCATCCATATCGCCCTGCTGTGGCCGGTTACAGCGTCGAGCGGTTCCAAATGACGCAACCCGATCAAGCGCGCGAGGGAATGGTTCAACCCATCGTCAGCAATATCGATGTTCGTGTGAACGGCGACGATGTTGATGCCCGCGGACAGCGCAACGCTCAATAATTCCCCCTGTGGCGTGTCGACCCTGATGGATTTCACCGGATGAAAGATCACCGGATGATGAGCCACGATGAGGTTCACGCTTCGTTCCCGCGCTTCGTGCACAACCTCGCTGGTGACGTCCAACGCGACCAGGATACCGGTAATTTCAGCGCCGGGATCGCCGACCAGAAGACCGATATTATCTTTCTCCCAGGCGACCGCCGGTGGCGCCCACTCATTCAGGATATTGAGAACTTCTTGGACCTTTATCATAAAAAAAATGCACTTGAATCAGTCAGTGCATGCAGATAAGGAATTCTCCCGGTCGTCGTTGTTACAATTATCTTTCGTGGATTACAGAATAAATAGACACCAGGTTTCATCGAACTCCTCGTTTACCAATGGTGGAGCTGAAGGGAGTCGAACCCTCGACCTCTACAATGCGAATGTAGCGCTCTCCCAACTGAGCTACAGCCCCATGTCGAACTAAGTTACAAAAGCAAGTGCCGAAAATCAATCCATCCAACTTACCCTTCTTCAACCGGCAGCGATGAATACCACCGTCATAAGCGAATGGATTCATGCGGCGAGAAGCGTAAACTTTCCCCTCCTGTCACGTGATCCGGGTTGCATCGGATGGTGTTCCCGGAAATAATTACTATCTTCTCTGGGAATTGCACGACCACTGAATCATTCGAGAGAGAAAATGGATATTACAGCAATACAAGCCGCTTTGAAAGAAGCTTCCGTGGACGGGTGGTTGTTTTACGATTTCCACAACCGCGACGCCATCGCCGCCCGCATTTTGAACATGGACACCAGCCGCTTCGCTTCCCGGCGCTGGTATTACTACATTCCGGCCGAAGGGGAACCGCAAAAGCTCGTCCATCGCATCGAACCCTGGCGTTGCGATCACCTGCCGGGCGAGAAGCACGTGTACCTGCCCTGGCAGCAACAACAAGACCTCCTTCGCACCATCCTTTCCGGCGCCCGTAAAGTCGCCATGCAGTACTCGCCGAACAACGCCATCCCATACGTTTCCATCGTGGACGCGGGCACGATCGACCTGGTTCGCAGTTTCGGTGTGGAGGTGGTCTCCAGCGCCGACCTGGTCGGGAAATTCGAGGCGCATCTCAGCATGGACGACTGGGAAAGCCACAAGGAAGCAGGCGCGGTCATGCAGATGGTCAAGGACGAGGCCTTCAAGGAAATCGCCCGGCGTATCAAGGCCGGAGAGCATCCGCGGGAAGTGGAAATCCAGGCGTTCATGCACGACCTCATGCGGAGCAACGACATGACCTGGGACGACGGCCCCATTGTCGCCGCCAATGAACACGCCGCCGATCCCCACTTCGAGCCAACCGAGGAGAACAGCTTCGGCATGAAAAAAGGCGACCTGGTTCTCATCGATTTGTGGGCGAGGAAGAACCGCCCCGGAAGCATTTACTACGATATCACCTGGATGGGCTACATCGGTACGGAAGTTCCGGACCGCGTCGAGAGTTTGTTCCGGATAGTCCGTGCGGCCCGCGACGCAGCCCTCCGCCTGGTCGAAGAGCGGTTCGCTTCCAACACCCCCGTGTACGGGTGGGAAGTGGACGACGCATGCCGGAAAGTTATTATCGACGCCGGGTACGGTGAATATTTCACGCATCGTACCGGCCATAACATCGGTCTCGAAGTGCACGGCAACGGCGTCAACATCGACAACCTGGAAACCATGGACGAGCGGACGATCCTGCCCGGCACGTGTTTCTCCATCGAACCGGGGATTTACATTGAACACGAGAAACTGGGTTTCCGAACCGAGATCGACGTCTTCGTGACGGATGAAGGGAAAGTGGAGGTAACCGGTCCCGTCCAGGAAAAGGTCGTCCCAATCCTCAATCTGGCGTAACTCAACACCGCCATCCCGTGTCTTCGATAACCTTGTCTCATCAAGCGCGCGAGTTCCAATGAACACGTACATCATCATTATCATCGCCTACCTCATCGCCCTGACTCTCTACAATTTCTACCATGCCAAAAAGGTAAAAACCCAGGACGACATGATGGTCGCCGGAAGGAGCCTGGGCATCACGAAAATGGTTTTCACGCTCGTCTGCACGTGGATAGGATCGGGGACGTTTATCGCGGGAGCGGAGTATGCGTACCGGGCGGGATGGAGCTCTCTCTGGATGCCGGCCGGAGCCTGGGTGGGCATTGCTGTCATCTACTTCCTGGCCGGAAAGATTCGCACGTTCGGCGAGTACACGATCGGGGATATCCTTGAAGTACGGTACGGAAAGTTTGCCCGCCTGTTCGGCGCCGTTGCGCTGATCATCGCGTTCACGACAATCGTCTCCTACCAGTTTCGAGCGGGAGGATACATCCTGAATGTGATCACCGACGGAACCGTCAGCGTGGAACTGGGGCAGACGATAGCAGCCGCCTTCGTCATCCTGTTTACCGCCATGGGAGGAATGATCGCCGTCGCGCACACCGACCTTCCGAACGGCATCATCATCGTACTGGCCTGCATCGTGGCAACGCCCTTCGTGGTGATCACGGCGGGAGGATGGTCGGCGCCAGGCGAGATCCTGCCGGCGTCACACATGATGTTGATTTCGCCGGAATTCGGGAAGTACCCGATTCTCAAGGCGCTCAGCTATTTCCTTGCCACCATGTTTCTCCTCATGGGCGTGCAGAGCATGTACCAGAAATTCTACAGCGCCAAGACACCGCGCGACGCGAAGATCGCGGTCGTGCTGTGGATCATCGGAACCATCATCGTGGAAACCGTTGTCATCATTATTGCCATTTACGCGTCGAGCTATTTCTGGGGCGACAAGAACGTCGACCCCGCGTCCGTCGTGCTCCTGGCCGCGCGCGACATGGTGCCCGCTCCCGTAGGCTTGTTGTTGCTCGGAGCCGCCTGCGTCGTGGTCATCTCCACAGGGATGAATTACCTCCTAAGCCCTTCGACGAATATCATGCGCGACATCTACCAGCGCTTCATCAATCCCGATGCGCCCCATGAGAAAATGGTCGCCCTCCAAAAAATCTTTATCGTGGTGCTGGGATTCGCCGCGTTCCTTATGGTCTTCGTTCCCACTGTCTTGAATCTCGACATCTCGGTCTTGCAGTACGCGTATTTCGCCTACACCATTTACGGAGTCGCCATCACCCCGGCGCTCCTTGCGGCGCTTGCCTGGAAACGAGCAACGAAAGCGGGCGGCCTGACAAGCATCTTGTCGGGCGCATTCGTCGCGATCGTGTTCGACCTCGTCATCCCGAACAGCTTTCCGTCCGTGATGATCGCGGGCGATCCGTGGGGTATCCCCAGCATTTATCCCGCCCTGATTGCTTCTATCGGAACCCTGGTCGTGGTCAGCTACATGACGTCGCCACCGGATGAAAAATCACTGGAGAAACTCTTCCCCGCCAAGACTACATGATGGGCGGGCCGTGCCGCTCGCACGAGTTTAAACGGGGATTCGTATAAGCCGGGAGAAGATTGTTCGGAATTACATGATTCGCTGCGCGTCGTTGACAACCGCCCGGTAATCATCGAGCAGGGGATGGTTCCAGTTCGTCTCCAACGCGCGCAACATGGAAACGTAAAAATCGAGCGTCTGACGTTTTCCGCGACTGAAAATGCTCCACAACCCATCACCCATGTCGCGGTGTGCCTCGAGCAACGTGCGCAGGTTGTGCGTCTTGTCCGCGCAGGAAATCGCCTTCACTTCATCGGGCGCGGTGGATATCTGATCGACGTATTCTGACTTCCGTTCCTCCCACTTCAGCGCCTTGTTTTCCGTCACTGCACAGACGAGGCTGGCCACTTCGTATCCAAAGTCTTCCTCCAAATCTTCCAGCATGTACTTGGTGTCTTCAAGAACATCGTGAAGCAACCCCGCGGTCACGACCTCGTCGGAATACCCCGCCTGGCGCAGGATCATCGCGACATGAAAGAGATGCGATACGTAGGGAAGGTTCGGGTTTGTTTTACGGTACTGGTTCGCGTGCAGTTCGATGGCTTTGCGTATGGCGTTTTCAACAAGCTGTGAGTACATCGACGATACCTTTTGATGATTAACGGAATTACCGGAAGATTATGAAGAATTCACGACCTTTACGGACGTCAGCGCTGTCTCCCTGCTATCTCCGGGAGTAATTTCGCCCGGTACAACGCGGCAATGGTTTTTCCATCCATGATCCGCCCGTCTTTCACCATTTCTTCCGCTTCCGGGAAGGGCACACGAATCGTCGTGATCGATTCTTCCCCCGATTCGAGGTTCTGTTTCCCGGCTTCGAGTTCGCAGGCAGCAAAAAGGTAGAGGACCTCGCTGCTGTACCCGGGCGTCGTGTACATGCTGCCCAGGCCGATCAGCCTGGTTGCGCGGTATCCCGTCTCTTCTTCCAGTTCACGCGTGGCGCACTCTGCCGGCGGTTCGTCTTGTTGAAGCTTCCCCGCGGGAAATTCCAGGATATGACGATCGACCGGGTACCGGTACTGCCTTATGAGAAGAATGTCCCCGTTGGAAAATACGGGGCAGATGACCGCGCCCCCGTCGTGAACGACACACTCCCGCACGCTTCGGTATCCGGTCCTGTGCCGCACTTCGTCGCGCTCGACCCGGAATACACGGCCGGTGTAAATCACTTCGTGTTTCAGAACCGTGAACTCCTCGCTCACGGGTTATCTCCCGTAAAACCCGGCCGGGAATCTCCCGCGAAATGCACGACCCGTTGCGGGAAGGGAATTTCGATGTCGTGTTCGTTCAAGGTCCGGTACACGAGGCGCAACAAATGATTGTGAAAGCGAGGGATGTTGCCGGGCTTGTGGTAAAAACAGTACAGCGTGCAGTTGATGCCGGAGTCTGCCATTTCCTCCACGAAAATTTCAGGCGGTGGATCCCGCTCGATTTCTTCCTCGCGGGCGATTCGGTCCAGGACAAGACTCGTCATCATCTCCAGGTCGGTACCGTATGCCACGGAAAACGGCACCTCCAGGCGGGTCACGTCGTTTGGATAGGACAGGTTGCTGATGCTGTCTTTTACAAGGTTGGCGTTCGGGATGATCATCATCACGTGGTTCAGGTCGATAATCTTCGTCGAACGCAGACCGATCTCCTGGACCTCGGCCATCTGGCCGTTCGGAAGGCGGATCCAATCGCCCTGCCGGAACGGACGATCCACCATGAGCACAAACCCCGCAATCATGTTGGAAAGAGTGTCTTGCGCCGCCAGTGCAATGGCGAGCGAGCCAACACCCAGCGAGACCACGAGGCTGGACACGTTCTGACCGAAGTGATCCAGCACAATGATCAACGCTACCACGACCACGACCAGGTTGAGGACCCTGCGTACGAAAGGCATCAGCTCG
>JALUUP010000308.1 GCA_027021285.1 Bacteroidota bacterium
TTGTCGCGCATGAAGATCGAGGCGCGGAATCTCCCCGAGGTTGCGGTAAACCATACGATATTTGACGGTATACAGGAAAACAGGAGAGTGGAAATCCAGACCGATGATTTTGCAATCATCGAACCCGTGCTGACCAGGGAAACGTCTCTTCGCGTCTCGCCCGACCGCATCCGCTTCAAAGCGCGAGCGAAGGTGGATTCCATAACTCGCTGGGAGTTGCGGATGGTCCAGGACAACAAGCTCGTGGACGTCGTTTCCGGAGAAGGACGAGTGCCGGCAAATATCGACTGGCGTCTTCCGGTCGACCGCGTTCATGAAGCATCACCCATCCGGTATTACTTGACCCTGTATTTCCCCGGGAAAACAGCCGTGCAGTCGGAGGAGGAATCGCTTCCCATCGAATACTTGACCATCGAAATGAAAAAGCGGGAGCGAAAACGCGACCGGTACCTCGAACGTTATTCCCTCATCCTGTTTCCTTTCGATCAGGCGGACGTGCGCGGAATCAATTCCAGGATCCTGGACATGGTGAGGACCCGCATTCGACCGGAAGCGAAGGTGACGATCGAAGGTTTTACCGACCGCATCGGCGAAGAGGAATACAACTTCGAACTCAGTTTGAAGCGAGCACATGAAGTCGCGCGGGATCTCGGGGTTGACCAGGTTTCGGTGAAAGCCTGGGGTGAGAGCCGGCCGCTTTTCGATAACGAACTGCCCGAGGGAAGGAACTACAATCGCACCGTTATTATCACTGTTGAAACGCCGATACAGTATTGAGCAGGCGCGTCACTGCGCTTCGAGCGGTGTCCCGTTCTGGAGTTTCATAACCACAACACTCATGTCGTCCACAGGAAGAGCCTCGCCGCGAAACTGGTTTGCCTCGCGGAAGATATTCTCGACGATCTCCTCGGCCCTTGAGTCGGCAGAGCTTCGGATGACATTGCGTAGTCGTTTAACGCCGAATTCTTCGTGTCGGGGATTGGCGTTTTCCAGAACACCATCACTGTAAAACGTCAGGATGTCCCCGGGCTCAAGTTGAATCGTCTGCTGGTGGAAGGTGACATCCGGTTGCACGCCGAGAGGCAAGTGATCACCGTTGGTTGACCACTCGATAAGAAAGGCTTCGTCACCGCGATGGAGAAGCGGTTTTGGAAGACCGGCGTTGGTAAACGTCAGGCTCCGGGTTTGCAAATCATAGATTCCGAAAAACACCGCGATGAACATATTCTTCCGTGTATCCCGGGTAAGGCGATTGTTGGCATGGTGGAGGATTTCCCGCGGCGATTCCGCCAGCTCCGCGGCGAAACGAATGGAACTGATGGCCGACGCCATGACCATGGCCGCTGATATTCCCTTATCCGAGACGTCACCCACGACAACGGCGAGCTGATACTTGGATATCGGCAGGAAGTCGTAAAAATCCCCGCCCATTTCCCTTGCCGGCACCATGCGCGCTGCGATGTCGAATTCCGGTATTGATGGCGCCCGCGCAGGCAACATCGAGGCCTGGATATCCTTGGCGATGTCCAGCTCGTTCTTTATACGCTCCTGTTCACACATCTCCTGCGCCAGCGTGGCGTTGCTCCAGCCAAGAGCGGCGGAATCGGCGATGGAGTGAAAAAGATCCGCTTCTTCGGACGTGAACGACCGCCCGGATTCCTTGCTGCCGATGAGGACGCATACCCGGTGCTGTTCAGAACTGGCAATTGGCATCAACACCTCGGCCTTGCGAGAAGGTGGAACGCCGGGGATCGAGTTGAGGAGGATCAACCGGTCCTCTGTGCATCTTCGATGGAATTCCGGCGAAGATTGGAGTTTCGCCAGCCAATCATGGTCCGGCGAAGCGCCTCCCACCGATTGAATCGAGCCGGTGCTTTTAAATATGACTACAGATGCGGCATGGAGTCCGAGAATGTGCGGAAGTTCCTCCGTCAACGCGTAAACCAGTGACGGATGATCGAGCATGTGCGCAGCTTTTCTCGAAAGGTGGCGGAGTTTTTCGTTGGTTTCAAACTCGGTGCGAAAGAACACCCTATCGATGAATCGTTGCACGTGTTTCTTGCTCCACGCGGCCAACAGTCCCGCCAGACACGTGACAAGTATGGAAATCACCAGGATGTCGAGAGGTGAAAACACCGTCGTGTACGACGTGAGAATGATGTAAACGGCAATGAACAACGCGATGACAAGAACGCTGAGAATTCCATAGACAATCGTCCTTCGGAAAACGATCCGCACTTCCATCAGGCCGTAACGCAGCAACGCGTATCCAAACGATATAGGAAGAGAGAATGTCATCATGAGGACGAAAGCGATGTTCAATCCAATCAGAATATCGACGCCAATGCTGGCGGGATTCACAAGCAGAGAGATCGAGAGTTGCCCGCATACACCGACGAGAAAGAGGAGAACGCCCGTCAGGATGATCCGGATGACGTTTCGCGACGTCGGTGAATCGCTGCGGCGGTACGACCGGATGAGGGTTATCAATGCCAGCAACGTGTACACCACGTACATGCCGATAAATACGTATGCGAATACGTCGGGTGTCTTCCTTACCCCTTTTATACTTGCAAGGAGAATCCAAACAAGGGAGAGCAATATTACAGGGCCGTACACAAGGAGAATCTGTCGTTTCCGTTTCCGTATCGACAGGGATTCCTCGGGAAAAATCAGCGTGAAGTGAAGGAGGAATGGAAAGAAAAAAATGAGGAAAAATTCGCTGATGATGGAAAGTACCGGCTGGAGTTCGGCCCACCACGGGAGGAGATACGAAAGCTGGCCGCGGGTCAGAAGACCCGCTGCGACACAGACAGAGAGCAGGAAGTAAACCGCGGTCTGTTTGTTGCGGGGTCTCCGCAACAGGATGAACAAGGCGATCAGCAGCGTGAGCAAAGGCGAGACGGCATTCCATAGGTACCTGCTCAGCGTCAGCGACCAGTGATGAAGCGCGTTGGACGTTTGATCGAGAACAACATGGAAGGATTTTGAAACACCTGCTCGTTTGATCTTGAAACGGAGCGTGTCGCCAAGTTCCAGGTTCCTGATGAAGAGTCGGTAGGCGTGGCTGTCGAATGAGGCGGAATCCAGGGGAAGACCATTGATATTCTGGATGATATCGCCGGCTTTCAATTGTCCGTACTGCGGATTTTGCGTGTCGAAGACTTTGCCGACGACGAGCCCATCCTTGTTAACATCGACTCCAACCCACCACGTCCAGGGTTTCGTGTTCTGATAGTACATCCCCGCGGGAATTTGGATGAAGGCAAGAAGCAGGAAAACCGTTCCGGTGAAGACCAGGAGGAGATGGAAAAACTTGGATTCCCAAATCGCGCGGATATTGTTCATGATTCCCGTCGGTTGAAGGTCAGAATGAAGAAACCGCCAGTTCCGGCACTGTTCCCGTTAGAGAGCCGCACAGCGATTCCTGCGTCATGATAACAACTTCAAGCCTTATGCGAAAGCGGAAAGAGCTAAAATTCATGACCGAAGCTACTGGAAACAGAAAAAATTCTTGGAGGCGACGTGGGTAAATGTGATATTGAATCGTAAACGGGGCGAGATTCCTTCAGTGATGGGTATAGGGTGAAGAGTATTCAGACATAAAGCAGGGAGCAAGGACGAATGGGTTTACTTGGATGGATATTGCTCGGTGGCATTGCGGGCTGGATTGCAACCTCTATCACCGGCGTGGGTGAAAACAAGGGCTGTATCTTCAATACAATTGTCGGAACTATCGGCTCGGTAGTCGGTGGACTCATTTTTTCTTTTCTTGGAAAAACCGGTGTGACCGGTTTTAACCCCTGGAGCCTGTTTGTCGCCGCTGTCGGCGCAACGGTGTTTTTACTCGTTGCCCGTTGGTTGAGCAGCGGCACCAAGTAGAGAAGCGTTTCGCCCGCGGTCCTTGCATGAATTCTGACGCCGGAATGTCTTGATCATACCGTTCCATCTCTCTATATTTAAGGTCTGATTTTTATTCTGACAGACTGACACAATGGATAAGCACACAAAACGGTCTATTTACATAGAGACATATGGTTGCCAGATGAACCTGGCGGACAGTGAAATTGTGAGCGGTATCCTGGACCGGGAGGGTTACCGTATTTGCACGGATATCCGGGAAGCCGACGCAGTGTTCCTGAACACGTGTGCGGTTCGGGACAACGCCGAACAGAGAATATATGGTCGCCTGGCAAACCTCAAGCCTTTGAAAAGCGAACGGTCGCACATGATCGTCGGCATCCTGGGATGCATGGCGGAACGCTTGCGAAAGTCATTGATAGAAGACCAGAACCTTGTGGACATCGTATGTGGGCCCGATGAATACCGCAACCTGCCCATGCTGATCGACGATGCATTCGACGGGGAAAAAGGCGTCCGCGTACAGTTGAGCAGAGTCGAGACCTACGACGATATCACGCCGCTGCGCACGGAAGGCATCAGCGCCTGGATCGCGGTGATGCGGGGGTGCGACAAGTTCTGCACGTTCTGCGTGGTGCCGTTTACACGTGGGCGGGAACGGAGTCGCGGTATTCGCAATATCGTTCACGAGATCGAAAGGCTGGTGGGCCGTGGATTTCGCGAAGTTACATTACTCGGACAAAATGTCAATTCCTATCGCGATGGCGATCATGACTTTGCCGACCTGTTGCGGGAGGTCGCCGCGGTCGATCCATCGCTCAGGGTTCGTTTTACAACCTCACATCCGCAGGATATGTCCGACAAGCTGATAGAGACTGTTGCCGCCCACGACAACATTTGCAAGTACATTCACCTTCCCGTGCAGTCCGGTTCCGACCGCATCCTCGAATTGATGAACAGGACCTATACCGCCGATCATTACCTCGGGCTGGTGGAGAAGATCCGCCGCGCCATACCGGGCGTTGCGCTGTCCACGGATGTCATCGCCGGCTTTCCAACGGAAACGGAAGAGGATCACCGGATGACCCTGGAGCTCATGGACCGCGTAAAGTTTGACGGAGCGTTCATGTTCAAGTACTCTCCCCGTGAAAATACACGGGCGTACAAGATGGGTGACGATGTACCGGACGACATCAAGGGGAGACGGTTACAGGAGATCATCAACATGCAGCGTGATATTTCATACCAGATCAACCGGAAGTTGATTGGTTCGATGCAGACGATTCTCCTCGAAGGTCCCAGTAAACGATCCGAAAAGGAGTGGATGGGACGCACGGATACCAACAAGACCGTCATTATTGCAAACGACGAGTATGCGGCCGGAGAATATGTCCGGGTACACGTCACCAGCGCCACATCGGCAACATTGTTCGGGACGGCGGCGCCGATTACCGAATCGCTGTCCGCCGCTTAAAGAACGAGGCGGCTGATTATATCACCGGAGCGCATATGTCCGTTTCATCTCGTAAAATATTCGTTGTCATCGTCCTGGCTGTCGTATCCGGGACGGCGACGGGCTGGGGGCAGGCAGGGAACGCGCGCGTCGATAATATTCTCGCGCTTGTTAACGAAGGCGCTTTCGATGCAGCCCGGCAGCAAGCCGCCCTGCTGCGCGAAAACGGTGTCGCGCGGGACGAGCGGCTTTTCGTGGAAGCGCTTCTGGAAACGAACGCAGAGAAAGCGGTGGCCCGCTACCAGACGCTGGTCAACTCTTTTCCACGCAGTCGTTGGGCAGACGACGCCTTGTTCCGCTTGTATCAATATTACTACGCCGTCGGCGCGTATTCCACGGCTGAGACGTTTCTCAGGCAACTCGGAACCTCGTATCCGAATTCCCCTTATGTAAAGGGTACGTACACGAGTGTCGCCGATGTTTTTACTCGCATGACGCCGAGGTCGCCTCACCCAAGCGTTACGGCCAAACCCGGCACAGTCCGGAGCAAGGACAAGGTTTTTACCGTCCAGGTTGCTTCGTTCCGGAATCGCGCCGACGCTGAACGAGCCAGGCGAAAATACATCGGGTATGGGTACTCTGCGTACGTCGCGGAAGGTCTCGTCTCCGGTTCGCGTGTGTATCGGGTCCGCATCGGCACGTTTCCGGATTACGGGGAGGCGGATGCTTTCGTGAAAAAACTGAAGCAGCGGCACAACCTTTCAGCGATCGTTGTAAACAAGGATTGACAGGTCATGACCTTGACATTTCTGGGAACCGCTTCAGGTCTCACCGTATTGCATCGACGTCATTTCAGTATCATGGTTGAGACGTCGGGAAAACGGTTTTTACTCGATGCGGGAGAGGGAGTAACGCAGGGATTACTGGAGTGGTCATTTGATCCGGAGCAGGTACCCGCTGTTTGCGTCTCGCACACCCATCCCGATCACGCGGCCGGATTGCCGATGCTGCTTCAAACCAGTTATCTTCGCGGACGTACCGCTCCACTCGATATTTACCTGCCGAAGGGGCGGATCGCATGGTTTGAAAACATGCTGCACGGATTCAATATTTTTAATTCAAGGTGGAAATATCCCATTTGCCTGCGCGCGCTCGAGGAAGCGGGCGAACGGCTTCCGCTCGAGGTTTTCCGCAATCATCATCTCGATACCATTCTGGATGTTGCGCCCGGGTATGGTCTGGACGCGGTGTCGTATAGTTTCCTGGTGTCTGATGCCGGCCGCCGGGTACTCGTTTCTTCCGATATCGCCGGAATCGATGATATCGACGGCCACGTTCGCGGTGTTGACGTTCTTGTCCTGGATGCCACTCATGCTGAATCGGAGGACATCGCGACGCTGGCCGAACAGAACCCTGACGTGATGATCATCCTTACTCACATTCCACCCGAGATCGAAGAGGAAACGCATCCGTTACAAGAAATGGTGCGAGACGGGAGAATGACGTTGGCGGAAGACGGTTTTTCGATACAAATCAATTAGACAATGGAACCCACCACGCAACACGAAGAGCAGGCTTTAGACTCAAAAGAACTCGATCGCCTTGAATTCATGAGGAAGTTCGGCATTGTAGGCCAGAGTTCGGCAATGAAAGAGATCGTGGATACTATCCGCCAGGTTGCGCCTTCGGATATAACCGTGCTTTTGACCGGCGAGAGCGGTTCGGGGAAGGAAGTCTTCGCCAAGGCGATCCACGGGGCCAGCAAGCGTGCACACAAGCGCCTGGTGACGGTGAACTGCGGTGCCATCCCGGAGGGAATACTTGAAAGCGAGTTGTTCGGGCACGAAAAAGGGGCCTTTACCGGCGCCATGGAAACCCGGAAGGGATATTTCGAGCTCGCCGATGGAGGAACGATATTCCTCGACGAGATCGGCGAAATGCCCATCGCCACACAGGTCAAGTTACTGCGGGTGCTGGAGAGCGGCGAGTTCATGCGGGTGGGTTCATCGATGAGCATGCACGCCGATGTGCGGGTAATCGCGGCAACGAACCGGGACCTCGAAGCCGCCGTACGGGACCGCGTTTTCCGGCAGGATTTATACTACCGCTTGCGTTCCATCAACATCCGTATCCCTCCCCTCAGGCACAGGCGTGGGGATATCCCGCTCCTGGTCGAAACATTCCTGGAAGAATTGGCCGACGAAGGCGGAAAGGATGTCACGATTACGTACGAGGCCATGGTGGAATTGATGGAATATTCCTGGCCGGGCAACGTTCGAGAACTCAAGAATGTTATCGAGAGCCTCGTCGTCCTGGAGCGGGGCAAGGTCGTGGACGCTGATATCATTGCGAAATACATCCATCGGAATCCGGTTTTAACAGACGATCACAACCTGCCGGTCCACGTGCCGGAGAAATCATCCGAGCAGGTGGAACGGGAGCTCATTCTCAGGGCCTTGCTCGAGCTTCGCGCGGATATGCAGGAAATAAAAACTCTCGTCCGCCGCCAGCAGCACGATCCGTTCCAGTTGCCTCCGGCCGTGAACGCCAACGCCGGTGCGATGATCAACATGGATGATCATTCGCTTGAAGAAGTGGAGCGACTCATGGTGGAACGGGCACTCGAGCGGTTCCATGGAAACCGGCGCATGGCAGCACAGGCGCTGAAAATCAGCGAGCGGACGCTTTACCGGAAAATCAAGGAGTATGGCTTGTGAAAGGAGTCATAAAAAAAACTCGTCTTTCTCTGCTGTTTTTGTTTTCCCGTTTAGCATATTTTTGTACTTTGGTAGTTGCCCTTTCTGGTTGCGCCGGGTGTCCATATTCATTTACCGGCGCCGCTGTGCCGGATCACTGGAAGACCATTGCAGTACCATTGTTCGACGATGCAAGCTCCTATGGTGAGCCCGGTTTACGAGAGCGCCTGACAAATGCCGTTATTGACAAAATCCAGCAAGACAACATCCTTCAACTGGGAGACATGGCGTCTGCAGATGTTGTCCTGAAAGCAACCATTACCTCTGTTCAACCGGAGAAGGCATTGGCGATCAGTGGACAGGGAAACATGGAACAGGCTTCGCTGTTACGGTTTGAGATTGCCGTAACGGTTCAACTGGATGACAAGGTTCTGAACAAACAAGTATGGAAGAAGACATTTACGAATTACGGAGATTACGAAGCCACCGGTGGTGGCGTTTCCCAACGGGAACATGGTATCGAACAGGCGATAGAGAAACTGAGCGAAGATATCGTCCTGGAGACCGTATCCGGCTGGTGACGGATAGTTATGTAAGTTCCTCAAACAGGGTGCAGTAACGACTATGGAAGATTTGATACTCGGTGCGTACTTTACATCCTTGCTGGTATTATTTCTCTTCGGGTCGCACAGCTTCGTGATGATTTACTTCTACTACAAGCACCAGCAGTGGAAGCCGGAGGCTGATCAACAAGGGGGATTCGAGCCCGTTGTCACGATTCAGCTTCCGATTTTCAACGAACTGTACGTTGTCGAGCGCCTGATTGACGCGGTGTGCAACATCGACTACCCCAAAGACAAGCTTGAAATCCAGGTTCTTGATGACTCCACGGACGAAACCGTGGAAAAAGTCGAACAACTCGTGGAGGAAAGACGCAGGCAGGGATTTGACATTGTGCATCTTCACCGCTCCAATCGCGAGGGGTATAAGGCTGGCGCGTTACGTGAAGGACTGAAAGCAACACGGGGCGAATTCATCGCGATTTTCGATGCGGATTTCGTTCCACGACCTGAGTTTCTCCGCCGGACCCTTCCGTATTTCACGAATCCGAAAATCGGAATGGTCCAGACCCGGTGGGAGCATCTCAACAGCGAGTACTCGTTTCTTACCCGTGCCCAGGCGATGGCTCTCGACGGGCATTTTGTGATCGAGCAGCAAGTACGAAACAAGGCGGGATTCTTCATTAATTTCAACGGCACGGCGGGAATCTGGAGAAAAACGTGTATCATCGATGCCGGGAACTGGGAAGACGATACGCTGACCGAAGATCTCGACTTGAGCTACCGCGCCCAGCTTCGGGGCTGGAAATTCGTTTTCTTGAACGACGTGACGTCGCCCGCGGAGCTCCCCTCGGAAATCAACGCGTTGAAATCCCAGCAATTCCGCTGGACAAAGGGAGCCATGGAGACGGCGCGAAAAATCCTTCCCCGTGTCTGGAAATCCAATCTTCCTTTGCGGATCAAATTGCAGTCAACGGTGCATTTGACGAATAACCTGGTGTTCCCATTCATTCTTTTGGCGGGCATCCTCAACGTACCGCTCATCTTCATCAAGCAGAGCGGCGCGCACAACACGTACTTCGCCTTCATGTCGATTTTTGTCCTCGCGTTTATCGGTTCGTTTCTCTTCTACCTGTACTCGCAGAAAGACGTGTACATGGATTGGCGCCGACGGATTTTCCTGTTTCCGATTTTCATGGCAGGGAGCATGGGTTTCTCTGTGAACAATACGAGGGCGGTACTGTCCGGTATTTTTGGACGCAAGAAATCGGAGTTTGTGCGCACGCCGAAATTCCGGATTGAATCGGAAAAAGACCGGTGGACAGGAAAAAAGTACGCGGGGACCGAT
>JALUUP010000309.1 GCA_027021285.1 Bacteroidota bacterium
CGGGGGCGAGAAGCTGGCCGACCGCGACCTTGTCAGTCCCCTCATCGGCATGTGGATCGCAAACATCATCTTCGGCGTATTCGGCGTGTTCCTGACCATCCGGTTCGCCCGCGAGACCCGGGTCATCGATTGGTACGCGTTGCGCCGCAAGCTCCCCAGTAGGTTTCGTTCCCGCGAGGAAGCGCCCATCAACCCCTACGAGGCGTAGATGAAGGTCATCGACCGGTACGTCGTTATTCAATTCCTGCAGAGCGCCTTGTTCAGCCTTATCGCCTTTATCTCCATCTTCATCCTTGTCGATATCATCGAGAAGATGAACAAGTTCATCGACAACGCCGTTCCCCTGCTCGGTGTCGCCGAATACTACGTGTACTTCACGCCGCAGATCGTCAGTCTCATGGTTCCGGTGGCGATGCTGTTGGCGGGACTGTTTACGGCCGGACGCATGAGCGCCCACAACGAAATCACGGTGCTGAAGGCGTCGGGGCTCAGCCTGTACCGGTACATGGCGCCGCTCTTGCTTATCGGTATGGCCGTCACCGCTCTCATGATCTATTTCGACGGTTGGGTGCTTCCTTCCATCAACGGGAAGCGAATCGCCATGGAACGGCAATACTTTGGAAGGGGAGTCCAAGGAATCGGAAAATTCAACCTCTTCTTCCAGGCGGGGGGGATGCGCATCGTATCCATGAATTACTTTGATGCTTCCGCGGCCGAGGCCCGCCGGGTTTCTCTCCAGAGGTTCGATCCCGACGATCCGACGTTCATGGTCGAGCGCTATGACGCCCGCCGAATGACCTGGGACACGTCGCGCAAATCGTGGATGCTGCGTGACGGTCTGCACCGCATCTTTTCTCGTGATACGACGCTGCCCGTCACGGAGCGCGAAGTGGTGAATCGCTTCGATTCCGTACGCGTCGGCGGGCTCTCCATTACGCCTGAGATCATCATGCGGGAGCAGCAGAAACCGGAGGAAGTAGAGCTTGACACATTCCGGGAATACATCGAGCGCCAGAGGGAAGCGGGCAGCGATATTTCGCGGCTCCTCGTGGAATACCACGGCAAGATCGCTTTTCCCTTTGCGTCGCTCATCGTCGTGCTGTTCGGAGTGCCTTTTGCTTTTCAGAAGCGTCGAGCGGGTCTCTCGGTGCAGTTCGGCGTCAGCATACTCATCTGTTTTCTCTACCTCGTGTTCCAGAAGGTGAGCCAGGTGTTCGGTTACAACGGCGACCTCAACCCGCTGGTCGCGGCGTGGCTGGCGAACGGGCTTTTTCTCGTTGCGGGGATCGTTGTTTTGTTCAGGGTGAGAAAGTAGAACAGGGGAGACAAGGAGATTCTCGATTTTGGATTATTGCGGAGATTTGGTTAGAACGTTGGAACGTTAAAACGTTCGAATGTTTCCCCTGGCCCGATTCTAATCACAAGTCCCGGTTTTTCTCATGCGCGGTCTGTGGGGTAGTCGGCGTCATTCCCGCGAAAGCGGAATCCAGGAATTTTCAATTTCTTTCAGCACGCAGCATCTCTCTTCTGTGATCTCTTCGGGGTCGGGAGACCCCTCCTACATCTCTGTCAAGCCGTGAGTATCACAATTACTGATAATGTTAGACTTGGGACAAGGAGATTCTCGATTTTCGATTCTTGATTTTGGATTATTGAGGAGATTTGATTAGAACGTTTGAACGTTAAAAACGTTCGAACGTTTTCACTGGCCTGATTCTAATCACAAGTCCCGGTTCTTCTCATCCGTGGTCTGTGGAGTAGTTGCCTGTCATTCCCGCGAAAGCGGGAATCCAGGAATTCGCAATTTCCTTTAGCACGCAGCATCTGATAAACCGTAAATAATTCGCCAGATCTTAAAAAATCTCAAATTTCAAATCCTTCCCGTCGTCCGTGGTCCGTGGTCCGTCGTCCGCGGTCTGGTTCTCCAATTCGCAAATCCGGCGGACAATGCCTATTTTCCCGTTACGAAACGCCGCGTGCAGTATGCCTCAACCACATCATCCCTGGTCCTGATATGAAGAGAATAACGATTCCACGGCTTCCGTTTTCTGCATTGCTCTTCTTCGCTGTTGCGCTGTTTCCGCACGACTCCGCCGTTTCCCAGGACGTGCGCTATCCGTTCACTCTCCCATGGAACGATTCGCTCTTCTCGGGTAACGCCATGCGTTTTTTCCC
>JALUUP010000310.1 GCA_027021285.1 Bacteroidota bacterium
CGCCTCGTTCAAGGCCATCCCGGATGCTTTTCGCGTAGCCATCGGTTTTTCATGGTTGACGGGGATCATGGAGCCCAGGAATTCATTCCGGACGCCCGGTCTCGTAAATTCTTCGGCGAGAGTTGGGTATTCCTTTTCATATCGATCCAGCAGACGGTTCCATTCCTCTTCAAATCGCGCGCGTTCCGTGCCCGCTGTTCGCATATGGTCGAGCACTTCGTCCGGTATGACAAACGATTTTTCCGGGTCGAAGCCGTAACGTTCTTTCAAACCCCTCAATTCCTTGGCGCCCAGAGGGGCGCCATGCGCGGCCGAACTGTCGTGTTTCGTGGGCGCGCCGTTTCCGATATGTGTTCGCGCCTTGATGAGAGAAGGACGCTCCGTGTCATCGACGGCCTTTTGAAGCGCATCCGCGACTGCGTTAACGTCGTCGCCGTCGACTTTCTGGACATGCCAGTGCAACGCGGAAAACGATGCCATGATGTCGTCGGAAAACGCCAGGTCGGTGGAGCCGTCAATGGTGATGCGGTTGTCATCGTACAGGTATATCAGGTTGCCGAGGCGCTGATGCCCGGCGATGGAAGCAGCCTCGTGTGAAATGCCTTCCATGAGATCGCCGTCGCCCACGAGAGCGAACACCCGGTAATCGAAAATGTCGAACCCTTCGCGATTGAAGCGTGCTGCCAGCGCCTTCTGGGCGATTGCCATGCCGACCCCGTTGGCGAAGCCCTGGCCAAGCGGACCGGTCGTTACTTCCACGCCCGGCGTGACGCCGTATTCCGGGTGGCCGGGGGTCCTGCTGCCCCATTGCCGAAACGCTTTCAAGTCGTCCAGCGTCAGATCGTAGCCGGTTAAATGGAGCATCGTGTAGAGCAGGCTGGAACCGTGTCCTGCGGACAGGACGAAACGATCCCGGTTCAACCACGCGGGATTTCGAGGTGAATACCGGAGAAACTTTGTCCAAAGGACGTACGCGAGTGATGCACTGCCCATGGGCATACCGGGATGGCCCGACTGCGCCGCTTCGACCATATCCGCGGCGAGTACCCGAATAGTCTGGATTGTGAGCTGTTCGATGGAGTTCATCTATTCGTTTGACAGGTGAACGTGATGGTGTATGTACAGGGTCGGAATGAGATCGGAACAGGGATACCGTTCGTCAGGATAAGATAAAGTAATTTTCAGGAATAAATTATCCCCCCGCAAGGAAATAAAGGAAAAGTCCCGGTATCGAGTACTGGCGACATCGGGACTTCCAAGTTTTTTCCGGTATGGGCTCTGTAACACGAACGTTATCTTGTTGAGCGGGAAACGGGACTCGAACCCGCGACATCAACCTTGGCAAGGTTGCGCTCTACCAACTGAGCTATTCCCGCCTCAGTTTTTCTAATATACATAACCGGGAGCATCAGGGCAAGACCCGGATCGTCAAGCAGGTATATCACAGGTATTCATGCTCCTTGATTTCGTGCTTCCTGATTTTCTTCACGAAGTTCGTTCTCTCGACGCCCAGCGCTTCCGCCGCCTTGGTCCTGTTCCCCTCGTTGGCTTTCAATGCCTCGATGATGAGCTTGCGTTCGAAATCCTCCACCTGGTCGCGTAAAGGCCGATGATCCTTGACGAAAGGCCCGCTGTCCGGCTTGGCCGCTGCAAGGGCATGCGCAACGGTTGTGTGATCGATGCGTTCCTGTTCCGCGAACAGGGCGAGCTTGGTAACGATGCTTTCAAGCTCCCGGACGTTGCCCCGCCATTCCTGTTTCTTCAGCAATTCCAGGGCCGGCTTGGTGAAAACACGCTCAGGAATTCCCTGTTCGATATACGTTTTGCGCAGGAGATACCGGGCCAACGCAACCACGTCTTCCGGGCGCTCGCGCAACGGCGGAACGTTGATTGAATACCGGTTGAGACGATAGTACAGGTCCTCGCGGAAACGGTTCTCACGGATACCGTTCCAGAGGTCTTCGTTGGTGGCGCTGATGATCCGGACATCGATTTTCTTTTCCTTCGTATCGCCCACCCGGCGCACCAGGCCGCTGTTCAAGACTCGCAGAAGCTCCTGCTGGAATTTCGGCGTCGTGTTGCCGATCTCGTCCAGGAATATCGTCCCCCCGTCCGCTTCTTCGAACAATCCCACCTTGTCTGTTGTCGCCCCCGTAAAGGCTCCCTTGACATGACCGAACAACTCGCTCTCGAGGAGCGTCTCCGTCACCGACCCACAATCAATCGACACGAAGCGTTTGTCGCGCCTGTTGCTCCTCTTATGGATCGCGTTCGCGAGAACTTCTTTCCCGACACCGCTTTCCCCCGTGATCAAGATCGAAACGTTCGTCTTGGCTACGCGCTCCACTTCGCCGATCACGCGCAGCATGACGTCGCTGACCGCCACCATCCCGATATCCTGGAGGATTTCACTGATGTTGGCCGGGATGTCCATCTTCGATTTAGCTTCAAGCGCCTGCCGGACCAGTTCCGACAACGCCGTGATGTCGAGATTGTCTTTTCCGATGAAATTGAACGCCCCCAGGTGCGACGTTTCCACCGCGACGGGAACGTTGTACGATTGCCCCGTGAGAATGATGACGGGGATTTCCGGGTGGGTTTTCATAACCCGCGACAACACCTCTCTTCCGTCCATCTGGGGCATCTGGATGTCGAGCAGGAGGACGTCCACCTGCTGCTGTTCAATGATCTCAAGTGCCTGGACGGGATTGGTTTCCGACAAAGCGTTATAACCCCGGTGCCGCAGGATGTCCTCGACCGTCTGGCAGAATTCCTGTTCGTCGTCAACAATCAGGATCGTCGGTTTCATGCTTCACCTCTCGTCAACTGGTGCGCTGGGAATACGGATATGGAATTCGGTGCCAACATCCAGAACGCTGTTGAAGGTGATCTCGCCCTGGTGTTCGCTGATGATTTTCTGTACGATGACCAGTCCCAGGCCCGTGCCGCCCTGGGAGAACGAGGAAAAGGGCCTGAAGATTTTCTTCTTGACATCGTCGGGCATTCCGACGCCCGTATCGCTGATCGTGATCTCCACGTAGGCGCCGCGCCGATCGATCCATTCACCGCGTGACGTAAGAACGGTGATCCTCCCTTCCTGTGTTCCAATTGCGCGGATGGCGTTGTCCATCAGATTCTGGATCGCTTCCGGAAAGTGGTTGATATCAACCAGCGCACGGGGAATCGTCCGGTTCAGGTTCGTGATGATTTCGATATTGCTCGAAGCCTTTGCCCTGTATTCGCTGACGATGTTTTCCAGCAGGGCGTTGATGTCGTACGGTTGGCAGTTGTACTGTTCCCGGTGCGCAAGCCGCGTCAAGCTGTGCACGATGCCGTTGAGCTTCTTGGACTCCGCCACGATGCGATCGAGGTACTTGCTGATCTGCGGTTGCTTGTCCAGCTTCAAATCCTGCACGAGAAGGTCGAGGTGCTGGGCGGTCAATGTAATGGTGGACAGCGGCGTCTTCGCCTTGTGCGCGACGTGCTGGGCGACGCCCGTCCAGTTGATGCGCCGGTCGTTTTCGATGGCCTGCGTGATGTCCTGGATGAGAAACACGTATCCTTCCAGCTTGCGCGATTCCTGGTACACGGGCTGACCCTTGCACACGAGCGTGCGCAACAGCTTCCCCTGGTTGAAGATGATCTCGCGTTCCACCTGGTGGTGCGTGCGCAGCATTTCCTCGAACGTGTCCTGGATTTCCGGCGACGGCGCCATCTTGAAATAGTACTTGTAATCGAACTGCATGGATACGAATTCATCCAGGCCCAGGAGCAAACGCGCCGCGCGGTTGAGCTGCTTGAGGTCGCCGCGCGCGTCGAAAATCATGAGCGCGTCCTTGCTGAGCGCGTTGAGCAGACGGGTTTCCGCCTTGGAGGCGTGCTTGATATACTTCCGAACCAGCCATATCGTGGCCAGTACCAGGGCGATGAAAACATAGATGACGTTGTTGTAATGGGTCGAGAGAACGTCCCAGAGTGTTCTCGTCCGGAAATACTCCTCGATGACCTTTTGCTTGATTTCCGGCGTCAACTCCTGCGCAAAAACCAGAACCGCCGGGATTGCAACAAAAAAACCGAAAATCGAAATGTTACGTATTAATTGCATGTTCAATTCTTGTGTACACTTCACGAAGTGGCATTGCGCGCTCTGCGGCAATGCGCCTGCACTCCTCGAATTCCGGCACGAGCCGTTCGTTTCCTCCTTTTCCGATAACTTTCGCCGTCACCGGCCCGAATTCCGTTTCCACCTGTCTCTGCCGCCGTGGAAGTTTTTCCCTGCGCATGTCGCGCATCCTGACGCCCGTGGTTGTCGTTTCCGCGTAGAGGATTTCCAGGGCTTTCTTCGCCCCTTCCGGTTTCGCCAGCACGGTAAGAACATGCCCCGGTCTCCCCTTTTTCATCAGGACAGGAGTAACATACGCATCGAGCATCCCGGCGTCAAGCAGCCGCTCGATCACGTAGGGAAAAATCTCTGGCTGCATGTCGTCGATGTTCGTTTCGAGCACCGTCACGCGGTCTTTTTCGCGCCGGTCACCGGTTTCACAGATCATGAGGCGCAGGAGGTTGGGCAAGCCGGGGAGTTCCCTGCTCCCGGCGCCGTAGCCTATTGCCCTGATGCCGAGCGTTTCATCCTCCGGCAAAACCCCTTTTGAAAGGGCGGCGACGAACCCCGCTCCCGTGGGCGTGGTCAACTCGAACGGGATTCCCGTCAGTTCCACCGGGTATCCGCGGAGGATTTCCACCGTGGCGGGGGCGGGAACGGGCATGGTTCCGTGCTGCGTGTCCACCGTCCCGCCGCTGCCGACCCGCACGACGGACGTGTACACCTCGTCGATGTCCAGCAGCTCCAGGCAGACTGCCGCTCCCACGATATCAAGGATGGAATCCACGGCGCCCACCTCGTGGAAATGCACTTTGTCCGGCGTGGTGCCGTGAATCTTCGCCTCAGCTTCGGCGATACACCTAAAGATGCTGCGCGCGTCATTCTTGACGCGGGACGATAAGGAGGATTGCTCGATAAGCGCCACGATGTCGGCGTAGGTACGCTGTTTAGGGTGTGTATGCGCATGATGACCGCCGGCGCCCCCGTTCGATCCCGTGTTCTCTTCCCCTATCGCGATGTCCACCTTCAAACCATGAATGGCATGGTGCGCGACTTCGCGCGCGCGTATGCGCCAGCCGGACAACCCGAGTTTGTTCAATGCCGCGTTCAGGGTTTCCAGGGACACTCCCGCGTGCAGGAATGCGCCCAGGATCATGTCTCCGCTGATCCCGGCAAACGTATCGAAGTACGCGACGCGCTTCATCATCCCCGCCGGTACTTGTTGATTTCGTTGCGGATTTCCATGGCGCGATTTCGTGCCGCGTCGGCGTAGTCCTCGCCGTCGCTCGCGTAGATGACGCCCCGGCTGACATTGAATATCGCTCCATCTCCCCGTGCGCTGCATCCCGCACGGACGGATGCTTCCACGCTTCCGCCCTGCGCTCCGATACCGGGGATGAGTATAGGCGCGTCGCCGACGGTTTCCCGTATTCCCGCTAATTCTTCCGGGTGTGTCGCGCCTACCACGAAGCCGCAGTTCCCGTTCTCGTTCCAGTTCACGACGGTCTCCGCCACTTTTTCGTAGAACGGTTTGCCTCCCACGTCGAGGTAGAGGAAATCCCGCGCACCCGGGTTGGAAGTCAACGTGAGAAAGAACGTGCACTTCTCCCTGCGGTCGAGGAACGGCTGCACCGAATCCCTGCCCATGAACGGCGCTGCTGTGGCGGCGTCGAAACCGAGATCCTCGAAGATCGCCCGCGCGTACATCTCCGACGTGTTCCCGATGTCGCCGCGCTTGGCGTCGCCGATCGTCGCGATGTCCGCCGGTATGACCTCCAGTATCCGCCGCAGCGTCTCCCATCCACCCGCACCCATCGCTTCGTAGAACGCGAAATTCAACTTGTATGCGCACACCAGGTCCGCTGTCGCTTCGACGATGTTCCGCGCGAATTCCAGCGCCGGGTTTTCCCGTCCGCGGACGTGGGCCGGTAACCGTTCCACCGCAACGTCCAACCCCACGCAGAGCAGGCTTTGATTTTTATTGACGACGTTATGTAATTTTTCCGTAAAATTCATGGATGTGGTATTCTAATACTAAGAAAATAAAAAGTAATCTATTCTCCCTGCATAAACAATGATAAAGCCTGCGCCTCTCTTTCTCAAGCCGCGTCCGTCCACGCGCTGAAATGAAATCCTTTCTCGCCATCTTCGACCGGCCCGAGTACGAAGCGGCTCTCTCGCTCGGAAAAGGCAGCCGTGTGCTGCTCTCAGGACTGGCGGGTGGCATGAAGGGCCAGTTCGCGGCGCGGTTGCTGCGCGACACGCAACGGCAGGTCATCGCTCTCGCCGCCTCCCCCGTCGAGGCAAGAGAATTGTGGATCGACGCGTCCAGCGTTCTCGGGGAAGAAAGCGTCGTGTACGTGGGCAGCGAACACCCGCACGTTGTCAAGTCGCTGGAAGCGCTGGACAGCGCGTTCGTGGAAAACGTGGAAAACCTGCGCCGCTTGCTGGGCGCCCCGGGAAAACTCGTGGTCATGCCGCAGGAAATGCTCCTTGCGCCCGTTCCTTCCCCCGGTGAACTCATGGACCGTATCATCACGGTAAACACCGGGGATACGCTCGGTATGACCGGTTTCATTCATCGCCTGTCCCGCGGGGGATACGACCGGAAGGAATTCGTCGAAACCACGGGCGATTACGCGGTGCGCGGCGGTATCCTGGACGTTTTCCCGGCCGGGTTCGAAAACCCCGTGCGCTTCGAGTTCTTCGGCGACAACGTGGATTCCCTCCGCGAGTTCGACGCCCTGAGCCAGCGTTCCATCCGTACCCTCGATCGCGTGAGCTTCATGGACTCCCTGTACCTGCAGGAAGAAGACCGCGATTCCACCGCGGGCCGTGTGGCCGACTTCTTCCATCCCGACGCCGTCCTGTTCATCGAGGAAGCGGCGCGGTTCAACGAGCTGCTCGACGAGAGCGACGAGCGCGGACGCCTGGAAGAAATGCGCTCGCGGTTCCCCGCTTTCGAGCATTCGATCCTGCCCCACGACGGCGGTCCCAATATCGATTTCGGCGGGGAGTTGCAACCGGCCTTCAACGGATCGGTGAAGTTTCTGCGCGAGGATCTCCGGAACAAGCTGGCGGAAGGATGGCACATCACCATCGTGGCCGATTCGAAACCGCAGGCGACACGGATGCGCGACCTTCTCTTCAGCGAGGACGAACCGGACTCGGAGTTCGCCGGGGTCCGGATAATCACCGCTCTCCTTTCCCGGGGTTTCATGATCCCTGACCAGAAAACCGCCTGCTACACCGAGCACGACATCTTCAACCGGAAGCACGTGCAAAAGAGAGCCCACCGCGGTTTCAAGGGCCTCTCCCTCCGCGAGATGCGCCAGCTCAAGCCGGGCGACTTCGTGGTCCACGTGGACAAGGGCGTCGGCAAGTTCCTGGGCTTCGAGACCATCTCGGTGGGAGGAGGAAAGCAGGAAACGATCAAGATCGCCTTCGACGGCGGCGACATGCTGTACGTCAACCTGAATTACATCAACCGCATCTCCAAGTACTCCGGGCAGGAAGGCAAGGAACCGAAACTCAGCAGGCTGGGAAGCGCGGAATGGGCGCGGTTGAAAGCGCGCACGAAGAAGCGCCTGAAAGACATCGCCCGCGACCTGATCGCCCTCTACGCGAAACGCAAGCTGGCACGGGGCTTTCCCTTCCCTCCCGACAACGAGTGGCAGAAGGAACTGGAAGCGTCCTTCATCTACGAGGATACGCCCGACCAGGCGCAAGCCACGCGCGAGGTGAAAGTGGACATGGAATCGCCGGTGCCCATGGATAGGTTGATTTGCGGGGACGTGGGATTCGGAAAGACGGAGGTCGCCGTGCGCGCGGCGTTCAAGGCGGTGATGGCCGGCAGGCAGGTCGCCATCCTGGTGCCGACCACCATTCTCGCCCAGCAGCACTACCACACGTTCAACGACAGGTTGCACCGGTACGCCATCCGGGTGGAATCGCTGTCGCGTTTCCGTTCGCCCAAGCGTACACGGGAAATCCTGGACGGACTGAGCCGGGGCACGGTGGACATCGTGATCGGAACACACCGGATGTTGAGCCGGGACGTCGAGTTCAAGAACCTCGGCCTCCTGGTCATCGACGAGGAGCACCGTTTCGGTGTGGCGGCCAAGGAGCGGTTGAGAAAAATGCGCGAGCACATCGACACGTTGACACTGACCGCGACCCCCATCCCCCGAACCCTCAACTTCTCCCTGCTGGGCGCCCGCGACCTTTCCATCATCGAGACGCCGCCCCGCAACCGCCTGCCTATCATCACCGAGATCATTCCCTTCGACCAGGAAATCATCCGGGAAGGCATCACGCGGGAACTGGAGCGCGGAGGACAGGTCTATTTCGTGAACGACCGCGTGAACGACATCGACATCCTGGAGGGGACATTGCGAAGACTCCTGCCCGGCGCGCGCATGGAAACCGCCCACGGCCAGATGAAGAACGCTGAGCTGGAACGGGTGATGATGAGGTTCCTCGAACGCAAAATCGACGTGCTGATTACAACCAAGATCATCGAGTCGGGACTGGACATCCCCAACGCCAACACGATCTTCATCAACCGGGCGGAGCGCTTCGGCCTGGCCGAGTTGTACCAGCTCCGGGGCCGCGTGGGCAGGGCGAACGAACAGGCCTACGCCTACCTCATTATCGACAAGGGCAGGAAGTTGTCCCGCCAGGCCCTGCGCCGCCTCCAGGCACTGGAGGAGTTCATGGCCCTGGGTTCGGGGTTTCAGCTCGCCATGCGCGACCTGGAAATCCGGGGAGCGGGCAACCTGCTGGGTGCGGAACAGAGCGGCTTCATCTACGAGATCGGCTTCGACCTGTTCGTCAAGACGCTGGAAGAAGCGGTGCGGGAGCTGAAAGCCGAAGAATTCGGGGAGGTGTTCGATACGATCCCCGAGCCGGAAAAGGAAGTGGACACGGTGGTCGAACTGGGGATTGATGCCATCATTCCGGGGGACTACGTTTCCGATCCCACCGAACGCTACGATTACTACCGACGCCTGTACAACCTGCGCGACGAGGGCGATGTCAACGACATCCTTGAGGAGCTTGCGGACCGCTTCGGCGATCCGCCGGCGGAGGTTCACAACCTGGCAAACGTCGTGCAGGTGCGGAGGAAAGCCGCCCGCGTCGGGTTCCAGCGTATTTCCGTGGACTCCGCGGGCATGACGGTGGTCTTCCCTTCCGCCGAACACGAGGAGTTTTACGACAAGGTATTCCCGGCGCTGGCCAACCGCATCATGAAGGAACGGGATCGAATGCGCCTGGAGCAGGACGACCACGAGTTGCGTCTCCTGGTACGCGAGGTTGTATCACTTGAAGATGTAAACAGGATGCTGGACTGGCTGCTCGAAGAGCCTGGAATGACCGAACGTTGAATGGTTCCGCCGGTTTTTTGGCGCCGCATTGCGTTTCCCTCTTGACTCTATCCCTTTTTTTGATTACCCTGCCGCCGAAGGTTTTTCCCACACGGAGTTGACGACATGCGAACGCTGAAAATACTGGCTTTTCTCCTGGCGGCGGTTTCGCTTTCCGTGCTGGACGAGGAGCAGTTCGCTACCCAGTGGGTCAAGGATAAGGTGCGACGCTCTCCATCGACGGTAAGCTATGTTTACAAGGGCGACGGATGGTTCGAATTCACGGACATCGACGGACGAACCTGGTTTCGTAAAGTGGGCGATGCAAGGACCAGAGGCGGATTGAAACCGAAAAAGGTGATTTCCATTGATTTGCGAGACGTCGATACAAGTGGATATTCTTCAAAGGTTACAGAATATTCTTCAATGATTCTTGGG
>JALUUP010000311.1 GCA_027021285.1 Bacteroidota bacterium
GCCAGGGCACGAAGAGGTTTTTCATGCCGGTTGCCGTGGCCCATCTCCACAGCCTGCGTTGCCGCGAATCCCCGGATTTCTCGCCGTCGTTTTTCTGGACCGACTTGTCCTTGCGTGACCGCGTTTGCGTTGTGTCCTTGACGACGGGAGGCCACCAGGCAGGCACGCAGAACGACCACCGGCCGAAATGGTAGTACGCCCACTCGCTGAACGCCCCCCGTCCTTCCTCCGGATCCGGCGAATCCGAGTAGCCGGTCAGTCGCTTGAACGTTTCGGATGCGCGGGCGAACCAGCGTTCGTCGTCCTTCATGATCGAAGTCGGAGGAGGCAGGCTGCGAACACGCCCCGATTTCCCGGAGCGGGATGCCTTTTGCGCGGACTTCCACGGATGCAGGAGGTTGTCCTCGGGCGAGAAAGAAAAGACCGCCGCGATGTTCGGGTGATCGAACAGGAAATCCGCCACGGCCCTGGTCTCGATTTCGGAAACCTGGTGCGGGCCCGCTCCTCGTGAAAAGAAACCGTACCGGTAGGTGAAATTCCGGTTGAAGTCCACGCCGCCGGGCTCGTCCTCGTTCCAACGCCCGTCCTTGTCGTTGTCGATGCCTTCGGTCAGGAGGCGAAACATCCCGGTCTCGCCCTTCCCGCGGTCGATCTTGCGAAGGATGTCGGGGACTTCTACGTCCGGCGCCCACTCGCCCGCCTGGTCCTTGATCCGCATCATGGTAATGACGCCGTCACCGTTCAGGTCCTCGAATCCGTCTTCGTCCACCGCGCCGTCGCGGTCGAGGTCGGAAGGTCTCT
Organism: Bacteroidota bacterium; assembly: GCA_027021285.1. Taxonomy (GTDB): domain Bacteria; phylum Bacteroidota; class Ignavibacteria; order SZUA-365; family JAADGX01; genus JAADGX01. The sequence continues at coordinate 802 of JALUUP010000311.1, forward strand.
CGTTGAAATACCGCTCGTACCGGGGTTGATGAAAGAACGCTTCGGAGGCGTCGGGGTTCACGCGGGGAAAAACGTAAAACGTGGTTCGCTGCAGCAGCGCCGTGATGCTGTCCACGACGCCGTAACCCTCAGCGATGGCTTTTATGAACCCGAGACACATCTCGCTTCCCGCCAGGTCGGCCCCGGTGACGCCGCCCACGACGGCCACCGCCGGCTTGGCTTTGTCAACGCCCACGGACAGGATGCAGACCCAGACCTCCCGTTCGCCCAGGGTTTTCCCGGCCGTCTTCACGGTGACGACATCCGACTCCGCCGCGAGGTTCTGCAGAAAATCCGACATTTGGTCGTACGTGTGGTATCCTTCTGTGGCCGGGGCGGACTGGGGATATAAAACGTTGGAGGGAAAACTGGATGCGAGAGCCAGGAGAAAGAAAACATTCAGCAATGGTTTCATGGGAAAGAAGTACTCCAGAGAGGACGATTGTGCTCGATTGCCTTGCGGTATGAAAGATACTTTTCGGGAGACAAATAGGAAAGGGAGGGAAACAAGTAAAAGGAAAAAGTGAAGAGCAGGGCGAGACGAGAGGTAAGGGGTCAGAAGGATTGGCGTGATCTTGCCTGAGATCGGTTGGCGGAGTTATTCAGCGGTACAATGCCGTTCGGGGGTTTGATCCGGCAGCTATTGAAGAGGTCTATATGGACACCGCCCCGAATGCGTTCGGAGACCAAAAGAGATTGTCCAACGGATCCGATACAGTTGGCGCTAGTAAACCAGGGGCTTGAATAGCCGTGACACCGTTGAGATCGTGTGGTTGGAATACGATTCTCCCGAGCCTCCGGGTTGCAGGCATTGGCAACCCATGATCTTTCCGCTGGGCAATTTCCTGAAACCGCCGGAAGCACAATTCACGCCGGAGCAGCTTTGACTTTCACTCGTGGGTAGCAAGTATAACTCCCCTCCATCGTTGGATAGCTCTTCAGCCATTGCCCTTGCCTCGCCCGCATTCATTCCGGAGCCCTCGACGTAGAAGAAATCCCCGGACTGTTCTATCTTGACTTCCGAGATGACGGTGCCGTCATTGAAAGCTGATTCAAAAGCGCTTACGAGCGTGGCGCTGTCCAATGTTATCACGGGTTCGTTGTCAACGATTTCCCCGATTTTTATTCTCTCTTGAGCGAAAACACAACAAGACATACTGACAAAAAAGACAGCGAAAAAGACGGGGTTTGCAATTCGTATCATTGGTGTACCCTCATATTTGTTAGAATTAATTGCGGAAGAAATATACAGAAAATGAGGGAAGGAAGACAAATAATCAGGCCGAGGTGAGAGGTAACAGGCGAGAGGGATTTACAGTAGTGTCCG
>JALUUP010000312.1 GCA_027021285.1 Bacteroidota bacterium
TAGACCCTACAAGGAATCTTCCTTTATGTGAGGCGAGTTTAACCCGCAGTTTTTCGACCTGTTCGGAAATAATCTCGCCGTCCGCATGAAGTGCAAGAGGGTGTTCCAACTCTATAGATACAACACCCGTTTGAACATACGTGACTTCTTTTTCCGATACGTGCCTGCCACGAAGTGTTTTGGGAAGGATGCGCAAGGCGCGTAATCGTGAGACTTTTTTCACAAGGCACAAATCGAGCATACCATCGTCAGGCTTCGCTTTTGGTGAAAGAATGAAGCCTCCCCCGCTTGTCGTACCATTGCCGATTGAAGCAAGAAACAGCCTCGTTTCGACAGAAGTGTCGTTCCAGCGTACACGAGCCGGAACGGGACGATAGGAACGCAGCGTTACAAAAACTGATAAAAGATAGGGCAGGATACCTGAACCAAATTTGAACTTGTTCGCCCTCACAGCCACTTCGGCGTCGAACCCCAGCCCTAGTGTATTGACAAAGTACCGGTGGATTTTCCGCCCTCCCTTCTCTTCGATCTCGATCTCTCCAATATCCAAACGGCATACGGAATCCGATGCAAGAGCCTTGACGGTATCATGCGCACTCTCCATACCAAGAAGACGGGCGAAATCATTTCCCGTCCCAGTTGGTACAACGCCAATCAAGCGATCGTTCTTCGCCACCCCGTTCACGACCTCGTTGACGGTACCGTCTCCACCCACCGCCACAACAACAGGGGTCTGTCCGTCCAATTCCGACGCCAACTCAATCGCATGACCTTTTCTTTCCGATGTGCACAACTGATATTGCACATCCGTGGATTCAAGACCGTTAATGAACAAGCGGATAACCCGGTCACGATTCCCGTGTCCCGCCACAGGATTGATAATCAAAAAGCATTGTTTATCAGCGGCAATCATGCTATTTGAGAGTACGAAAGTATGAGGTTTCGTACAAAACGTGATTGCCCTTGTGACCCAGCCGCTAAAGATTATCTCACCGGTATCCCGATGCCGATCCTTATGGCCCAACTTGCATTTTATTTTGAAACTCGCTAAATTAGTAATCTGAAATTCGATGATATAACTAAAGTGAGGTGCATATTGGTTGGTATTATTTTACAGGAAAATGAATCCATTGATAGGGCGCTACGTCGCTTCAAGAAAAAATATGAGCGTAGTGGAATTCTGAAGGAATACAAGCGACGCACGTATTTCGTCAAGCCCTCTGTAAAAAAACGCATGCACAAGATAAAAGCGGCGCGCAGAGCAAAACGCATGGCTGCTCATAACTCGTAAGCATTTCACTTTAACTCAAGTTTTAAATAATTTACAAACCCTGCCCCGGCAGGGTTTGTCTGTCTGAGCAATGATCTGACCAATCATATAGAGATAGCGATACTCATGGACTATTCCATTTATTACCATACGATGCCTGACGGCACGATCAAGCAGGTCAATCCGTTTACCGGCACAGAAGTTTGGTCCGTACCCGATCGCGGAAGGAAACCCCTTGATAACGAACAGGATCAACGTTTCGGGAAATTGCAGCACCGCGACCCTGAAGATTATTGTTCGTTCTGTCCAACTCGCTATCGGGAGATTCCACCGGAAAAGGCCCGCCTCGTTCATGACGGTGATACATACAAGCTGGTCACCGGATTGACGACCTCTCAATACGAAAGTGAAAGCTATCTCTTCCGCCGTGTTCCCAATCTCTTTGAAATCGTGTCCCTGAACTACTGGCGTAAAAATTACGATTACAAGCTCTCTGAAAAGCAACTCAGGCAAAAGGATCGATTCATTCAAGACCCTTCAAGTATCGATCACATCGTCGCACTGTTCCAATACAAGTTGCGTCTCCAGGGAATACCGGAAGACGATATCGCCCGGATTGATACCAATGCATTTATCAATGACGCTGATGCGTTCTTTGGTGGGGGACACGAAATGATAATCGCCCGCAGACACTACAAAGAAAACGCGAAGACGGAAGAGGACTTGTGTTCATCCGGCGACCTTTCCGTCGAGGAACACGAACAATATTTCCGACTTACCATCGACGCGATGGCGGATATTACAGAGAATAACAAGTATGTTCGTTACATTAGTGTATTCCAAAACTGGATGAAAGCCGCGGGCGCATCGTTCGATCATTTGCATAAGCAGATCGTCGCTATCGACGAATGGGGCGCCTCCATCGAGCGGCAAATCAGTATGGTGAAACAGGACAAAAATATTTTCAACGTCTTCGGGCCGAATTTCGCCGCGTTGAATAATCTTATTTTCGCTGAGAACGATTTCGCCGTTGCCTGCGTCGGAATAGGCCACCGTCACCCGACCATCGAGATATACTCCAAGTCCGTCCATGCCAGGCCGGATGAACACGACCTTGACGAAGTACGGGGCATGAGCGACCTCGTCCATGCATGCCACGCGGCGCTCGGGAACACCGTTTCCAGCAACGAGGAATGGTATTATACGCCGTTCGATTGCATCTACAATATGCCCTGGCACATTTTCATCAAGTTGCGCATCAACGTTCAGGCGGGGTTCGAAGGTGGGACACATATCTTTATCAATCCTCTCGCCCCCATCGAACTCCGGGACAGGGTCGTCCCCGATCTCTATGATTTGCGCCACAAGGGGCGCATCAGCAGCGATATTCGCATCGCCGAGGAATGCAGGATCCATCCCAATATCCTCCAGTACTACAAGGCTGCCTGACGACCATGCTCGTCCTCGGCATTGAATCTTCGTGCGATGAGACCTCCGCCGCCGTCATCCGGAATGGAACTCTCCTGTCCAATGTCATCTCTTCGCAACTCTTCCACTCCCGTTTCGGGGGAGTCGTACCGGAACTCGCTTCCAGGGAACACCTTCGCGTCATCGCGCCGATTGTGCAAAAAGCGCTGGATGATGCCAACGTTTCCGACCAGGACGTCGAAGTATGTGCCGCAACTTCCGGCCCGGGTCTCATCGGAAGTCTCCTTGTTGGATTGAATTTCGGCAAGGGATTCGCTGTCTCGCACGACATCCCTTTTGTCGCGATTCACCATCTCGAAGCCCACATCTTTTCGGTTTTCCTGGAACATCACGACCTTGCGTTCCCGTTTATTGTTCTTATCGTATCCGGCGGTCATACGTTGCTTTATCATGTCAGGGAATTCGGGCGTTACGAGAAACTCGGGAGGACGCGCGACGATGCCGCCGGGGAAGCCTTCGACAAGGTCGCAAAGATGCTCGGACTTCCCTATCCCGGTGGTCCGGAAATCGATCGCCGCGCACGACACGGAGATCCCGCATTTCACGACTTTCCGCGAGCCGGACTCAATACCGATGACCTCGATTTCAGCTTCAGCGGCATCAAGACATCAGTGCTCTACTTTCTCCGCGATAATGCCGAACACCTGCAATCGGAAGCTTTCATCAACGATGTCAGCGCCAGCTTTCAACGGGCGATGATCGATATCCTTGTGGAGAAAACCCGGCGCGCAGTTGAACGTACAGGCGTGAAATCCATCGCAGTGGTCGGCGGGGTTTCAGCCAACAGCGAACTGCAGGCGAGGATGCGCGAGCTTGCGACCGCTCTCGGACTCCATCTTGCCATTCCTTCCCTCGACTATTCGACCGATAACGCAGCGATGATCGCGAAAACGGGAGAGCTTCTTTACTCCAGCACGGGCCGCTCCATGTTCGACGCCACGGCGTTTGCGAGATCGGAGGATTTTTCAAATTGAAGAGATATCTTGTCGGCATTGGAATCGCGGTATCGCTCGTCAGCGTAATCCTGGTATACATGCTCCTGTACATCCCTCATGAACGAATGCGAACGGACGCTGTCTCCATTCCCGAAGGGGCAACGCTTACACATACCGCCCACATACTCGAATCAGCGGATGTCATCACTTCGCCGTTCGCCTTCAAAGTATTGGCATATATCACGAATAAACAAGCCGCAATCAAAGCCGGCACATACATCTTCCCCCGACGCAACACCTTGAAAGATATCCTGGATATCGTCACCGTGGGAAGCCATCAACGGATTATTCGTGTACGATTTCCGGAGGGTATTCGAGTGGCGGGAATTGCCGACACACTTGAGCACCGCTTTGGAATTCCAAGACAAAAAACAATTGCTCTTGCCCGGAACCGGTCATTCATAAAATCATTGGGCATTTCATCTTCCATGCTCGAAGGCTATCTTCTTCCTGATACGTATTCTTTCACGCACAAACCCGACCTACGTGAACTGCTGAGTGTCATGGCAAATGAAATGAAAATATTCCTGTCGGTTGACTCGATCAAGGCGCAAATCAGTAGGTCGGGAATGAGCATCCACGAGGTACTAACCCTGGCAAGTATCGTGGAGGGAGAAACGGGAAAGAACGATGAACGTCCACGGATTGCGGGCGTGTATCTCAACCGGCTTCGACACGGCATGCTCCTCCAGGCCGATCCTACGGTTCAATACACGCTTCCCGATGGTCCGCGGCGGCTCCTTCTGAAGGACTATAAACGACAGTCACGTTATAACACCTACCTCCATCCGGGTCTTCCCCCCACTCCCGTGAATAACCCGGGACGGGCAAGCATCCTCGCCGTGCTGTATCCCGAACATCACGACTACCTCTACTTCGTTGCGGACGGAAAAGGCGGCCATATCTTTTCGCGAACACTGCGTGAACACAACATGGCCGTTCGGGACTATCGAAACATGATGCGGCGCAGGCCGAATTAGCGTGCAAGCTTCACAGGGTCCCATAGACTGGAAACAATACCGGGCGCTTGTCAAAGCGGCGTTTCTCATGAGTTTGCGAGGAAAAAAGAAGCGCAACAAGTATGCCCGCGCGATCTCCATCGTTGCCTCGTACAGCCTTTCTTCGATCTACCTGGGGTGGTCACTGAGTTCGTTGTTTTTCGAACCTGCATACCTTCTCGTAACCTCCACGGTCGTGCTGTTCCTGGCGTCTTTTTCCGTCATCAACGCCTATCCCATGATCATGATGGACGAGGAAGAAGAGGCTATGCTGCAGCGGTTCCCCATCTCCAGGAAAACCATCTTCGCTGCGCGCGTTACGAATCTCTTCCAGTATCTGACTCTGATCGGGCTTCCGTTTATCATCCCCCTCATGCTGTTCATGAATCAGCCGACAATACCGGCATCAGATGTCTGGCTCTATGGTGCGGTTATGTTTTTCGAGATTTTCTGGACAACAGGGTTCTTTATTGTTGTGTATGGACTGCTCATGTTGAAGGCGCGCTCCTCGTCGCGTGTGCTTACTGCGCTTCAAATCATATTTATTCTCAGCCTGCTCTTCTTGTACCAGACGCTGCCGTCAATCGGATCATCAATGATCGATTGGATTTCCGTATTGGATTCCGACGTTGCGTACATCTTCCCGCCCGCGTGGTTCACGGGATTATACTTTTCTATCCAGGGGATAACCTATTTTTCCGTGCAGAACGCGGCGGTAATCATCCTGGCGGTAAGCACGTTACTTATTCTGTTGCTGTTGCGATCAAGGTTCGTTTTTTATCCCAAGCCGGAAACGGTACAAGCCCAGCCGTCCGATTCCTCCAACATCGACATCGACTGGTTCTACAAACTGCTTACCGTGTTCTCACCGCGCACGTACGGAGGGAAGGCCGGTTACAACATGTTTCAGCAAAACCTGTATCGGGACGTGGCGTTGCGCGTCCGGCTCATTCCCGTTATCCTTCTCCCGGTGGCGGTCGCCATGTACGGCTTGTTTTCGCATCAACTTGATTCTCCGTTTTATCAGCGCATCCTCGAATCGGATACCGCCGTACATATCTCGGTATTGGTTTTCTTTCTTTTCGTCGCTCGAAACGCTGTCTTGACAACAATGTACACTCGGCAAAACGAAGCCACGTGGATTTTCTCACTCGTGCCCAAAAAGCAACTCCATGATTATGCCAAGGGGGTAGCCCAGGGCATCATCTGGACGGTTTGTTTCCCCCTCGTTCTCATTATAGTCATCATTTTCACGATCAGCATGTACTGGGAAGAAGCCTTGTTACAGGGATTATTCATCTTCGTCGCAATCAGGTTCCAGGTCCACATGCTGGCTCTCTTTCAAAACACAATTCCGTTTTCCATTCCCGAAGACAAGCTCTCCTCGGCAAACCGCGTCATCCAGTTACTCATCATTCTTCCGTTTCTCATGCTCTTCCTCGTCATCCATTTCCTGACCTCGCATGATTATTTGCTGTTCGCGGGGGTCTTGTTGGGAGTGGAAATTACGACCCAATTCATCGCCAGGCTCCGTCCCAAACGCACCTACGACCTGCAAGTGTCATGAAGAGGCATCTTCTTTACAAAATCTTTCCCGTGCTCGCCGCCTTCCTTCTTCTCTGGTCGTGTGCCGTACAACGCCCGCCCTCCGGGGGACCGCCAGACACCGAGCCGCCCTTCATCGAGGAGACGGAACCGCCTTCAGAAACGTTGAATTTCACCGGCGACGAGGTTACCCTGACATTCAACGAATACGTCGATAGAAACTCTTTCACGCAGGCGTTGCGCATATCGCCGTTCATGCAGGGTGGCTTTGAACTCGATTGGTCCGGCAAGAGCGTTACCATCCGGTTCACGAAACCGTTGAAGAAGAACCAGACGTATGTCGTCACGGTGGGTACGGAATGCAGGGACCGCCGGGCCGGAAACGCCATGGATGGCAGCTACAGCCTGGCGTTCTCCACCGGCGACCGGATCGACGCGGGCGCCATCGCGGGCAAAGTGTTCGCCGACAACCCGTCACAGGTATCGATTTTCGCGTACAAACTCGACAATCTCGATCCGGACACGCTGAACCCCGGCATCATGTTACCGGATTACCTCGCTCAACCGGCCGCGGATGGGGCTTTTCGGTTTCATCACCTGGCCGAGGGAATCTACCGCCTCTTCGCCGTGCGTGAATCTGGATCGAAAAACTACATTCGGACCCAGGAAGAAGAAACGGGCGTACTGCCGTACGACGTTCCAGCCTTACCCGATTCCATCGCAGAATTTGTCCAATTCAAACTGGTGAAACACGATACCGCCGCGCCCGTGCTTCAATCCGTGGAAAACACATGGGACAGGGTACTCGTCTGTAAGTGGAACGAACCTCTCCAGGATACCGTTGTCGCACCGGATTGGATACAGGTTCGCGATACGACAGGGAAAAGCATTCCCGTGACCTCCGCCATTATTGAACCAACAGGTTACCGTACGATTCGCGTAACGCTGGCCCGGAAGGTACGCCCTGCGATGAAGTATGACGTGACAGTTCGCAACGTCACCGACGCAGCGGGCAATGTTGTTACGAAAGCCGGTAACACCGTGCGGTTCACGGCTGTTCAGGCTCCCGCTGATTCCCTGCCGCCAAGAATACTCGCTTCCACCCCGGCGCGTGGGAGCAGTACTTTCCGTTTCCCCGGCATACTACGACTTCGTTTTTCCGATCCATTGGACACAACCAGCCTGCCGTTTTACCTGCGCGACTCAACCGGCGCCGAGGTTCCCGTCAGCGTGCGCTGGCAGTCCCTTCAGGATGTTCTTCTGCAGCCCGCTGCCCTTCTCCCGGCGATGCGATACAATGTTTGTTTCGACGGTGTAAGCGCCCGTTCCCTTCTGTCACAAGCAGGATTCAAGGACTCCACTGTCTGCATTTCTTTTACCACGCACGACCCGTCAGAAGACGGAGCAGTTCAGGGAAGAGTCGCCAGGGATACGTCCAGCCGCGGTCCGATATATATTCAATTGATCCGAGAGGACCGGAAGCCTCTCCAGGCCAAGGCGAACGTCGATGGGGGCTTTTCCATCGAGGGTGTTCCCGCGGGTATGTATCGGGTGGATGCGTTCGAAGATCGTAACGGTAACGGTAGATTCGACTACGGCTTCCCCTTTCCTTTTCAGCCCTCGGAGCCGTTTGCGGTTGGAGATTCAATTCGAGTGCGTTCGCGCTGGACGACGAAAGGTGTGCTCGTCCGCTTTGCAACACGAACATCGCGGCACTGAGACCCGGGGTTGAGTTTACTTGAGCTCTTCCCTTACAACGACCAGGACATTATCCCTTACCACCCAAGCCTCTTCCACTCCTACGCGTTTCAACGAATCCTTCAGGACCAAGGCTTTTTCACGCGACTGGAAATCACCGACTCGGATTTTGTAATACGGGGGATCGTAAACCTTGTACACCGGATAACCCGTTAAAGATTGGGCAAATTCCTGCTCCTTCTCACGCGCATGATCAAGGTTGGTAGTAGTGAACACCTGCACGCGGTACCCGGCCTGTTTCATCCTCCGCTCGATGTACCTGGTGCGGGAGTTGTTCTCGCTTACCGAGGAGTCGGCGACACCATGAACTCCCGCGTGCGGTTCCTTTTCATCCGCGGAATGTACTTTCTCCCGGAAGTCCTTTTCAAATTCTGCAACTGGTTTCCGTACCCGTTTCCCGTCCGTTCCCGAGGCGGAACAACCCACCAGAAGCAAGAGACAGAGGGGAAGCGTTATCCAGTTCAGAAATCGGTCCATTGTTATTTTGCCGCAGGTGTCCTGCTAATGATAAAAGCGCCATCGTACCCTTTCATGATACATTCAGCTTTGACCTCTTCCGCCTGCTCCCGCTTGGGTAATTTGCCCACGGAAATCAAGTAATTGGTTTTATCATTGCTGCGAATGAAGAGTACGGGGTACGGAAATTCTTCCATGGCACGGTTGTACATATTCCATGCGTTATCTTCGTTGGAAAAGCGCCCGATTTGAACGGAATAGTACGTGACCTGGACTGAATCATGTCCGGCCGGTATGGCTGTAGAATCAACCTTGATCCGGATGCTGTCCATGGCGACATGCTTTGTGCCGGCCGTGGAATCAACCTTGTTTTCAACTTGACCGGGTGAGGTCGCGGGAAGCAAGGCAAGGATGAAAAGCCCTGCGAGGAACGCGACAAGCGCCGTATTGTTCGTGCTCGTGTTCACCGTTTCACCTGTACGATAAATGCATCGGGATAACCGTTCTTCACGCAGAAGCTACGGAATTCCTGAGCCTGTTCCTTGGTGGCGAACGATCCAACTGTAACCTTGAAGAGTCCGGTCGCTTCGTCGAAGTTCTTGTACACGGGCTTATTGAGCGACGCGCGCGCCTGGTTGACCGTGGAAAACGCGCCTTCTTCGTTTCTGAACGCGCCGATCTGGACACTCCACATCAGGTTTTCCGAGGATATTGGTTCGGCAATGGGTTTTGCCTGTTCGTCAGCTTGAACCGCCGGGGTTTCCTGCTGTTCCACAGGGGCTTCATCCTGGTCCGAGACGTCTTCCGGAAGCTCCGTGTCCGGTGCCACGACGGCCGTGTCCGCGTCCACGGTCTGGAATTCCTCGAATCCCACCGCCTGGGTTTCCTCTGTCGATTCCTCGCTCCCGCTGCAACCGGTGAACCCCAGGCCCGCCAGGCCGAACACGAGGATAAGCAATATTGTTAGCTTTGATTTCATACGCGCCTCTTTGAGTTTAGGATTGAACGATTGCTACTCCGGAACTTGTTCCAATGCGACTGGCCCCGTGACGTATCATGTCGAGCGCCTGTTGCCTGGTTCGGATTCCCCCGGACGCCTTGACTCCCATTTCCGCGCCAACTTCCCGCCTCAGAAGCTCCACGTCTTCGACCGTAGCTCCCGAGAGGCTGAACCCGGTCGAGGTTTTGACAAAATCGGCCCCTGCTTCCCTGCACAGTCGACACGCTCGGATCTTCTCCTCAGTTGACAAAAGGCAGGTCTCGAGTATCACCTTCACGACCACGTCCTTTTCTTTCGCAGCTTCAACCACCGCAGCGATATCCCCAAGCACAAGATCATCGCGCCCGTCCTTCAACGCGCC
>JALUUP010000313.1 GCA_027021285.1 Bacteroidota bacterium
AAACGAAACGGGGTGTTTCACCATTCGGTTCGACGCGCGAACGGATATCGTGTGGCCCGACGGCCAGGGCGGAAGACCGGCGGTCATCATGCACGAAGCGTTCGTACCGGTTATCGGCTGCCCCGAAAAAATCATTCACGTGGTGGCGCAGGTGGATACCATTCCAACCCTGTTTTCCCGGTGCATTTTCCGGTGGGATCAGAACGAGTTCCTCGGTTACAACTTCACGCCTCCGGAGCAGAAAGGGTCGGATGTCCGTGACCCGGACCTCGCCAACCAGGTAACGGACTTCGTCATGCTGAACATGAACGGCGTCGCGTCGGCCGACGTGCGCATCCGCAGCGGATGGAAGCTGATCCGCACGGGCGTGACCAGCCAGGCGGACTTTACCTTCGATCTCGTCCAGCAGTGGCCGAACAGCGCCGACATCACGCGGCCGCCCTTCAACACCACACCCGAGACGACGTTCGATCTCTTCTCCGTGTACTCCATCATGGTTGAACGGAACGGAGATATCACCTACGCCCTGGTACGAGTGCGCGAGATCAGCACGGACGGGGAAAAAGAGAAAATCTGCCTGGACGTTTTGTACCCGATGCCATGACGAAACGATCGGAAAAGGTGAAACGGAAATGAAAGCAGCCATGAAACGAGCGTTGTTGACGATCATCATACCGGGCGGCATTCTGATAAGCGTATTGTCCGGCTGTTCCTCCGGCGATGAGACGACGAAGGACCAACCCGCCGGAACGGTCTTCGCGGGCGCGTCCGTTGTCAACCTCGGGTCGGTGAACTCGGAATGGGACGATTTCGCTCCCGTCCTGAACGCCACGGAAACCGAGCTTCTCTTCACCTCGAACCGTCCGCACGAAGGCCACAACACGTTCATCGACGACGAGAGCAAGTACGGCGAAGCGATCTTTTCCTCGGTAGGCGGCGGGACGGTGTGGCAGGCTCCCATGCTTAATGCCACGTTCTCTTCCCCGCGATTCAATTCCGGGACCCTGTCCCTGACCGCCGACAACAGGACGGTGTTTCTCGGCGCATCGTACCACGAGAAGGGCGCAGGCGGAAACGACATATGCATTACGCGGTGGAATGGAAACGCATGGGAACCCCCGGCTCCCGTCCGCGGGATCAACTCACCCTGGTGGGATTCACACCCGGCCGTTTCACCCGACGGTTCGATGCTGGTGTTCGCCTCCGACCGCTTGCCCCAGCCTCCGAACACGGAATTGACCGGAAGGCGGCAAGTGGACTTGTGGATGACGATGCTGGACGCCAACGGAAACTGGTCGCCGCCCGTGCCGCTGCCTTCAAGCGTGAACAGCGAGGCCTCGGAAATCTCTCCCCAGTTCGGTCCCGACGGCTACCTGTACTTCGCCACCGACCGCAGGCAGAACCGCGGTTTCGACATTGCCAGGACGCGTCATATTTCCGATACCACATGGACGCCACTGGAGTACCTGCCCGCCCCGGTGAATAGCGCGTATAACGATTGCTTTCCGTTCCTGACCTCCGACCGCGGCCGCATCCTGTTTGCTTCCGACCGACCGGGCGGCAACGGAGGCTTCGATCTCTACGCCGCCGACTTCCCCTACCGCATCCGCCTGGCCGGGACCGTGCGTCTTACCAGCGAAACCGGGGCCAGCGTACCCGCAGCAGGAATACCCATCACTGTTCGGGACGTCGAAACCGGGGACCGGCAATTCGCGGTGACGAACGAGGAAGGACGGTACGAAATCGAGCTCAAGGCGAACCGGCGCTACGCCGTCCTGCCCAAAGCGGAAGATTGCTACCAGAGCACGAGAACGGATTCCGTCTTTACGTCCGTTCCCTTTTCACTGGATACCACCCTGGTGCGCGACTTTGATCTGAAGAGGGTCGTGTTCGCCAAGTTCGAACTCGGGCGCAAGAACGTCCCGTTTTTCGTTACCGGCTACTGGTATCCCAACACGAAGAAAAACCTCGACCGTCTTCGGCGCCGCATTTCCCTCGGCGAGATCGACCTGACACCCGGCGGCAAGACCCCGTACATCGATCCCGACGACGAAGACTACTGGGCGTACGCGGAGGAGGTGGAGAAGATTTTCCGGGAGCTCTACGACACCATCGAAACCCGCATCCTTTCCCACTTCAACAAGTGCGCGGGAAAGCATGA
>JALUUP010000314.1 GCA_027021285.1 Bacteroidota bacterium
GAATCCCATTTTCCCTGCGCTCGACCACGAGATGGTATTGCCGTACACGTCCGTCAACGTCACCATGACGTTGTTGAAAGTGGCCTTGATATACGCGCGCCCCGTTGTGTCGACCTGTATTTTCTTCTTGGATTTTCGTGATTGTTTCGCCACAATAACTCCTTACGATTGTACCTTGAACATACTGATTCGTTACTTCCTCGGGGCCTTTTTCTTTCCCGCAACCGTACGCCTTTTGCCCTTCCGGGTTCGCGCATTGGTCTTGGTCCGCTGGCCGCGAACCGGCAGCCCTCTCCGATGACGAAGCCCCCGGTAGCAACCAATGTCCATGAGGCGCTTGATGTTCATCTGCACCTCGCTTCGCAAGGCTCCTTCCACCTTGTACCGGGTCTGAATGATGTTCCGGATTTCACTGACTTCATCGTCGTTGAGTTCGTTGACTTTCTTTGCGTAGTCAACACCGGCTGCGTCACAAATCTCCCTGGCTGTGGAAGTGCCGATACCATAGATGTAGGTAAGCCCGATGGCGATGTGCTTGTTCTTGGGTAAATCTACTCCTGCAATGCGTGCCACTGGAAACTCCTTTTACCTATTATTCGGATAAATAGTCAACATCATTATCCTTGCCGTTGTTTATGCTTGGGGTTGGAACAAATGACCCGGACCACGCCTTTCCGGCGAACGATCTGGCACTTGTCACACATTTTCTTAACCGATGCCCGTACTTTCATAATTATTAGCTCCGTGCAGTCCTGTTATTTGTATCGATACGTAATTCGTCCCTTTGTCAAATCGTACGGCGACAATTCCACCGTCACCTTGTCCCCCTGAAGTATGCGGATGAAATGCATCCGCATTTTCCCCGACACGTGGGCGATGATTTCGTGTCCATTATCCAGCCGCACTTTGAACATGGCGTTGGGCAGTGTATCCGTCACCACTCCGTCAACCGTGATTGCATCTTGCTTAGGCATATTCCTCCACAAAATGATTGGTTAATAGCACTGGTCCATTACTGGAGATGTACACCGTATGCTCAAAATGCGCAGATGGCAAGCCGTCCGCCGTCAACACCGTCCAATGATCTTCGCCCACTACCACCTCCGCTTTCCCCATATTCACCATCGGTTCGATGGCAAGCGTCATGCCCGCTTTCAACTTCATCCCCGTGTGCGCGCGTCCGAAATTCGGGACCTGGGGTTCTTCATGCAGGTTCTTGCCGATTCCGTGTCCAACCAGGCTCCGAACGACGGAATACCCGTGCTCTTCCACGTGCGATTGGACCGCGAACGAGATATCGTACAAGCGGTTTCCCACCCGGGCTTGTTCGATACCACGGAAAAGCGACTCTCGCGTCACGTCCAGGAGTCGTTGCTTGTCGATGGATACGGCTCCCACCGTGAACGTCCACGCCCCGTCTCCAAACCATCCGTTTTTTTTCGTACCAACATCTATCGACACGATGTCCCCCTCCTCCAGTCGGCGGCGAGACGGTATGCCGTGCACGACCGCCTCGTTGATGGAGACGCAGAGAGTCGATGGATACGCGGGCGTTCTCCCGTTTCCCCCATAACCCTTGAATGCAGGCTCCGCGCCGCACGACCGGATAAAATCTTCCGCCATCCGATCCAGTTCCGCGGTCTCGACGCCAGGCGCAACATGCGCGCTGAGCAACCGGAGCGTATCACTCACAATGCGATTGCTTTCTTTCATCATCTCTATTTCTTGTTCACTCTTCAGCGACACCATGCGCTTATCTCATCCCCGTCCGATCCTGCCACGTATTTTCCCGCTTTTCATGAAGCCGTCGTAGTGCCGCATAAGCAAGTGCGATTCTATCTGCTGCATCGTGTCCAGCGCCACACCCACGATGATGAGAAGACTCGTACCGCCGAAAAATTGCGCAAACGAGGGCGATACGTTCAACTTCATCATGAATGTCGGAAGGATGGCCACGATAGCCAGGAAAATGGAACCCGGCAGGGTGATCTTGGTCAGAATGTTATCGATGTAGTCCGCGGTATGCTGGCCGGGACGTATTCCCGGAATAAATCCCCCCTGCTTCTTCATCGTATCCGAAACATCTTTGGGATTGAACGCGATCGCGGTGTAAAAGTACGTAAAGAAGATAATCATGATCGCATAAATGAACGCATACACGAACGAATCATACCTGAAGTACACCGACAATGTCCCGATGAACTCACTGTCCGGGAAAAACATGAACAGCGTGCTCGGGATGAACATGATCGCCTGTGCAAAGATGATCGGCATGACGCCGGCGGTATTTACACGCATCGGGATGTACTGCGTGACGCCACCGTATACCTTTCGACCAACAACCCTCTTCGCGTACTGCACCGGGATTCTCCTCGTTCCCTCCGTAACCATGACAACCGCTGCCACGATAACCGCCATTGCAAGCAGGATAATAATCTCGATGATGATATTCCGGCTCGCCATGAACTCTCCGATAATTGAATCGGGGAATCGGGCGATAATACCGATGAAGATGATGAGGGAAATACCGTTGCCGATGCCGCGATCCGTGATCTGCTCGCCAAGCCACATGAGAAACGTGGTTGCGCCCGCCAGGATGATCATGCTGGACAAGGTGAAGAGGAGCCCTTGGACTTCCTGGGGGACGACGGGCATGCCGTTTGGCGCGGTCATATTTTGCAGCCGTATGCTGACACCCCATCCCTGCATGAACGCAATAGCGACCGTACCGTACCTTGTGTACTGGGTGATCTTCTTGCGCCCCTCTTCGCCGCCTTCCTTTTGCAGCTTTTGAAAATACGGGAAAACCGCTCCCATCAACTGCAAGATAATAGAGGCGGTGATGTACGGCATGATCCCCAGTGAAAAGATGGCAGCATTCTTAAAAGCGCCACCGACGAACAGGTCAAAAAGACCAAAGAGCGTGTTGGAATCCGCCTGGGATTTTATGAAATCCGCAAGCACCGTCGTATCGACGCCCGGAAGCGTAATCTGCGCTCCAAGGCGTACCACGACCAGCAAACCAAGAGTAAACAGGACCCGCTGTCGGAGTTCGTGTATCTTGAAAATATTCCGAAGGCTTTCTCCGATTCCTGCCATGGTTATCCTTCTTGGTTAGCGGATAGTACTTCGACGCTGCCGCCGGAAGCCTGGATTTTTTCAACGGCCGATTTGCTGAACGCATTGGCCTTTACCGTGAGCTTGGAGTGCAAATCACCGTTGCCGAGAATCTTGACCAGGCTCCGCGCCTTGGAGATGACACCAAGCTTGATTAAAATCTCCGGAGTCACGATTCCGTCTTCAAACGCGCCCTGCTGCGCCAGTTCTTCCAGACGGGCAACGTTCACGGGGAGGTAGTCCACCCTGTTGATGTTCTTGAACCCGAATTTCGGCACCCGGCGGTACAGCGGCATCTGGCCTCCTTCGAAACCGATTTTGCGCTTGTAGCCGGAACGGGATTTCGACCCTTTGTGCCCGCGCGTGGACGTTCCGCCCCGCCCGGAACCCTGGCCACGACCAACACGCTTGCGCTTCTTGGTCGCCCCTTTCGCCGGTTGTAAATTTCCCAAGTGATTCATGTCTTGTTTCTTTTTATTCTTTCACAGTGGACTAATCGTTGATTTCTTCAACCTCGACCAGGTGCTGTACGACCCGGATCATCCCCCGGATTTGCGGTGTGTCATTGTGAATGACGAACCGGTTCGGACGTCCAAGACCCAACGCCTTGATGGTGCGCTTCTGTTTCTCGAGCCTTTTGATAATACTTCGTTTCTGCGTTATTCGGAGCTTCGCCATGACCTACGCCGTTTCTTCTGATTTGTGGAACAGTTCTTTCAATGTCATGCCACGCCTTTCCGCAACCATGAACGCATCATTGAGCGACTTGAGTGCGACAACCGTCGCCTTGACGGAGTTGTGCGCATTTGAAGACCCCATGGATTTGGTCAGCACGTCTTGGATGCCCGCCAATTCCAGCACCGCGCGCACGCCGCCACCCGCTATCAATCCCGTTCCCGGCGAAGCGGGTTTCAACAGCACTTTTCCTGCGCCGTATTTCCCGATGATGGCGTGTGGGATGGTACCTTTGATGATCGGAACCGTAAACAGGTTCTTTCGCGCATCCTCAACACCCTTGGCGATGGCATCGGCGACTTCGTTCGCCTTGCCCAGTCCGACGCCAACATGCCCCTCGCCATCACCCACCACGACGATGGCGTTGAATCCAAAACGCCTTCCGCCCTTGACCACTTTGGCCACGCGGTTGATCTCTACAACCTTTTCCTTTAATTCCAGGTCGCTTGCCTTGATCCGTGTCGTCAACAATTGTTCTCCTGTTTATCCTGGTTAAAAGGTTAAGCCACCTTCCCTGGCGCCGTCGGCCAGGGCTTTCACACGGCCGTGAAACAGGTAGCCGTTCCTGTCAAACACAACTTTGGTGATGTTCTTTTCCAGCGCTTTTTTAGCCAATTCCTTGCCTACGCTGGCCGCCACGTTCATTTTTCCTTTGACGGATTTGAAATTCTCCTTGAACTCGCGGGAATTACTTGAAAAACTTGCGAGCGTATGAGCCGACTGGTCATCAACAAGTTGAGCGTAGACGTGATTCAAACTCCGATAGACGACCAGCCGGGGCCGTTCGGCCGTTCCGTGTATTTTCCGCCTGATATGGTATTTCCGGCGCAGGCGTCGTTTCTTTAATCTAAGATTTCCTTTTTTCATCGTGCTTGTCTCCTACGAATCGCTTTTACCATGGATAAAAACTGAGTTCGTATGGCTGTTTCTGATTTTACTTGGCTGCCGTCTTTCCGGCTTTCTGGCGAATATACTCACCCTGGTACCGAACGCCTTTCAACTTATATGGCTCGGGTTTCCGGAACGACCTGATTTTTGCCGCTACTTGACCGACCAGCTGCTTATCGATGCCGGTAACACTTATGACATTGTTTCCTTCTACGTTTATCGTGATGCCTTCGGGTGGTACAAAGGCAATCGTATGGGAATACCCGAGACTGAGGAGCAGGAACGTATTTTTCCATTCTGCCCGGTATCCCACGCCGTGCAGCTCCAGTTTCTTTTCGTATCCATCGACGACGCCCGTTACGATATTCTGGATGTTGGACCGTACGGTTCCATGAAGCGCGCGGTTCTTCCCCGTGTCGTCCGGCCTGGTGACCGTAATCTCGGACGCCCCCACCTCGACATTGATATTCGGGTGAATTGTATAGTTCAGCGTTCCTTTCGGCCCTTTCACCGTGAGCAAAAGGCCGTCCTTACTGACCGTGACCTTCTCGGGAATGCTGACTGGATTTTTACCAACTCGTGACACAATGGACTCCTTGAATTACTCTCATCTCACAAATCAAATCTACCAGACTCTGCAAAGGACTTCACCGCCCACATTCTGCTGGCGGGCCAGGGCGTCGGTCATGACACCTTGCGGTGTTGATACCAGCGTGACTCCAAGGCCGTTCAACGTACGCGGCAGCTCCTTGCTCCCTGCATAGAGGCGTAGTCCGGGGCGACTGATGCGTTCCAGTCCCTGGATGACGCTTTCTCCGTCCTTGTATTTCAAGTAGATACGGATACTACTTTGCGGACCGCCCTTTATAATGGAATACCCGTTGATGAACTTTTCCTTGTACAGGATATCCGTGATCGCCTTTTTCAAGTTCGATGCAGGAATGTCCACCTTTTTATGCCTGGCTTTACAGGCGTTGCGAATACGCGTTAAATAATCTG
Source organism: Bacteroidota bacterium (assembly GCA_027021285.1). Classification (GTDB taxonomy): domain Bacteria; phylum Bacteroidota; class Ignavibacteria; order SZUA-365; family JAADGX01; genus JAADGX01. Next base: position 5,740 of record JALUUP010000314.1, read on the forward strand.
CGATTGGATCAGTCATCTCGGTTCATACCCTGATAGTTACCAACTGGCTTTCCGTACACCGGGGATTTTCCCTTCCAGTGCAAGCTCCCGGAAACAGATCCGGCACAAGCCGAATTTCCGGTAATACCCGCGCGGACGGCCACACCGGCCACATCTGTTTCGCTTGCGCGCGGAAAATTTCGGAGATTTCTTTGATTTCGCTATTAATGCTAATCGTGCCATACGTTTTCAGTTGAATGAATACAAAACTCGTTTACTGTTGCTGTGGTTTTACGAACGGCATTCCGAACGCTTCCAGCAGCGCCTTGGCTTCTTCGTCCGTTTTTGCACTGGTTACGAACGTGATATCCATGCCCATAATCCTGGAAATCTTGTCCACGTTGATTTCTGGAAAAATGATGTGCTCCTTGATCCCCAGCGTATAGCTCCCGCGCCCGTCGAACGACTTGTCCGAAATACCGCGAAAATCGCGAATACGCGGAATGGCAATGCTGATGAATCGATCGAGGAACTCGTACATTCGCGCCCGCCTCAAGGTCACACGACAACCGATGGGCATGCCCGTCCGCAGTTTGAAATTCGATACGCTGCGTTTTGCCCGCGTAATCGCCGGGCGTTGACCGGAAATGATCTCAAGGTCATTGACCGCGGCGTCCAGGAGCTTCGTATCCTGCACGGCATCACCAACCCCCATGTTGATGGAGATTTTTTCCAGTCGCGGAACCTGCATAACACTCTTGTACTCGAACGTCTTCATCATGTGGGGAACAATGTTTTTCTTGTACATTTCGTACAAACGCACTTCGCCGGGTGGATCATCGCCATGTACCGCCGCCTTACCTTTCGCGGCAGACTTGGTCTCCGGTTTCGCGCCTTTCGTTTTTGTCTTTTTACCTGCCATTACCGTTCTTCTTGATAAACTTATTCGAGGGTTTCACCTGTAGCAACGCTTTTTCTGACATACCGGGTTTTGCCGGTATGCTCATCGATAATCGGCGCTTTGCCAATTCGCGTCCGTTCGTTCGTCTTGGGATCCAGCAACATGACGTTCGAGACATGAACCGGCGCTTCCTGTTCAGAAATCCCGCCCTGGGGATTCGTCTGGGTCGGCCGGCGATGTTTAAACACCAGGTTGACTCCTTCCACGATAACCCGTTGCGTTTCCGGAAATACGCGCAGGACTTTTCCGCTTTTTCCGCGGCCGTTCCCTGCTATTACGATGACTAAATCACCTTTTTTGATTTTCATACGATTTCTCTCATCTTAAACAGGATCGCATTACACAACTTCCGGAGCCAGGGAAATGATCTTCATGTACCTGCGGTCACGGAGTTCCCTGGCAACGGGGCCGAAAATACGGGACCCACGCGGTTCACCCGCCTCATTAATCAACACGGCGGCGTTTTCATCGAACCGGATATACGAACCATCCGACCTCCGCACTTCCTTTTTTGTTCGCACCACCACGGCTCTTGAGACATCCCCCTTTTTTACACCACCGCCGGGTATTGCCGATTTGACCGTCACCACTATGACATCACCCACGGAGGCATACCGGCGATCGGAACCACCCAGCACCCGGATGCAGAGAGCCTTCTTTGCACCGGAGTTGTCTGCTATTGTTAGTCTTGTTTCTTCCTGAACCATTTCGCTTGATTACCCTGGATTTCAGAACACATTACCGCGCACGGGTCACGATTTCCATCAGTCGCCAGCGCTTTGTTTTGCTGAGGGGTCGGGTCTCCATGATCTGGACCAAATCTCCCGGAGCCGCGGTTTCGTGTTCGTCGTGTGCAATGAATTTTTTCGATTTTTTAAAATATTTCCGGTAAAGCGGATGCCGAACTTTGCGTTCGACCAGCACGACGATCGTCTTATTCATCTTCGTGCTGATCACAACGCCCTGCCGCACCTTGCGGCGACTGCGGGCCGGTGTCTGCTGTGTTGGTTCCGTGTTCGTCATTGTTCTGTCTTCGGTTTTGTTTGAGACCGTTCCACTAAGCTACGCTCACTCACCACGGTCATCAACCGGGCGATGTCACGTCTTGCCTTTCTGATCGTGGTTACATCAGCCAATTGGCTGGATGCCGCCTGAAAGCGTATCTTCATCAAGCTCTCTTTTTCTTCCGCCAACTGCGAGAGCAGGTCTTCGTCTGATAATTCCCGGATTTCACGTGCTTTCATTATCGCTTTCCCTCCTTAATCCTCGAGGACAAGATCGTGTCGTACCGCGACCTTCGTCTTGATCGGAAGCTTATGGGACGCCAGACGCAATGCCTCCATGGCAAGTTCTTTCGGCACACCATCGACCTCGAACATGATCCGGCCAGGTTTTACAACCGCAACCCAGTACTCCGGTGCACCCTTGCCCTTTCCCATACGGGTTTCCGCGGGTTTCTTCGTCACCGGTTTATCGGGAAATATCCGGATCCACACCTGTCCGTCCCTTTTCATTTTTCTCGTCAGCGCGACGCGAGCAGCTTCGATCTGCCGACTCGTAATCCACCCCGGCTCCATCGCCTTTAAAGCGTATGCGCCAAAAGCAACCGTAGAACCCCGGTATGCTTTCCCCCGCATCCGACCTCGTTGCTGTTTTCTGTATTTCACGCGTTTAGGCATCAACATGGCTTACATCCACCTTTTTATAATCCTCTGCGTTCACGGTCTTGAAAATATCCACGCTTCCCGACGACTTCACCCCGGCATATCCACACCTTCACACCAATCGTCCCGTAGATCGTCTGGGCGGTCGTTTGCGCGTAGTCAATATCCGCTCGTATCGTGTGGAGCGGAATTCGTCCATCTTTGTACTGCTCTGTACGCGACATCTCGGCGCCACCCAGTCGCCCGGCGCACATGACACGTACGCCTTCCGCACCCATGCGCATGGCCGCGGAGATAGCGCCCTTCATGGCCCGCCGAAACGAAATCCGGCCGACGATCTGCGTAGCAATATTTTCCGCAACCAGAAAGGCGTCCAGTTCGGGTCGCTTAATTTCGGAAATAAGAATTTTCACTTCCTTTGTGGTGATCTTCTTGATCTCCTCCTCGAGCTGGGTGATTTCCTTTCCACTCTTTCCTATGACAATCCCCGGTCGAGACGTATGGATCCCCAACACCAGGCGTTTCGGTGTGCGTTCAATCACGACCCGCGAAATCCCGGCCTTGGGAAGACGGCGCTTCAAGTAGTTCCGTACAAGAAGATCTTCCTTCAGTTTGCTCGCGAAGGTCTTCTCATCGTACCAGTTCGCGTCCCAGTCGCGAATGATTCCTAATCGAAATCCTATCGGATGTGTTTTTTGACCCAAGAGTCCTCCTGAATATCCTTCCGTTGCTTCTAATCTAGTTCATCTACAATAATGGTAAGATGGCTCATGCGTTTCCGGACACGAAAGGCCCGACCCATAGGAGCAGGCATAATCCGCTTCATCATGGGGCCGCCATCCACAGTGATTTTTTTTACGTACACCTGGTTGGGCTCGAGTTTCCCTACACCGGGTGTGTTAAGGTAGTTGGCAATCGCAGAACGCAACGTCTGCTCGACGATCCGCGAAGCATGCTTGGACGAGTAATGCAATATGTTCAGTGCTTCCTCGACCGATTTGCCCCGGATCAAGTCCGCCAGCAACCGCATCTTGCGCGGCGAACCGGGGGTAAAACGTTTTATTGCTCGTGCTTCCATGTTTCTTTTCACTTGTCTAATGCGAAGTAAAATCTATCCTCAGGACGACCGTTCCGACTTGCCGCCCGGATGCGAACGAAAGATGCGGGACGGAGCGAATTCGCCAAGCTTGTGCCCAACCATGTTTTCCTGAACATACACGGGAATGAATTTATTCCCGTTATGCACGGCGAAGGTATAACCCACGAATTCCGGTGGGATCGTCGTATTCCGCGCCCACGTCTTGATCACTTTTTTCTGGTTGATGGCACGGAGTGCTTCAACCTTTTTCAACAGTTTCTGATCAATGTACGGTCCTTTTTTCAGCGATCGCGCCATAGCTATTTCTTCCGCCGCTTGATGATGTACTTATCTGAAGGATTTTTCTTTTTTCTCGTTCTGT
>JALUUP010000315.1 GCA_027021285.1 Bacteroidota bacterium
CCGGTGAATTCCAGCAGGTCAAGCCCATCGAGGATATTGTAATCAAATTGCACCAGGGCAAACCGGTGTACATTCGCGACGTTGCGGAGGTGGTGTACGGGTTCGAGGACCGGCAGTCGTACGCGCGTATGAACGGCACCGAGGTCGTTTCACTGGCCGTGCGTAAACGCGCGGGCGAAAACCTGCTCCGCATCGCAGAGGAGGTGAAAACCATCGTGCACGAGGAGGAGGTCAACACCCCTCCCGGCGTCAGTCTGGTGATTTCAAACGACGTGTCCAAGGTCATCGACCGGCAGGTCCGGGAACTGGAGAACAGCATCATTACCGGTATGGCGCTCGTGGTTCTCGTGATGTTCATGTTTCTCGGGTTCAAGAACTCCCTGCTTATCTCAACGGCTATCCCGCTGTCCATGCTGATCGGATTCATGGTTATCGCGTATGCGGGGATTACCTTGAATTTCGTCGTCCTGTTCGCCCTGGTCCTCGTGCTGGGGATCCTCGTCGATGACGCGGTCGTGGTGATCGAGAATATTTACCGCCATCAGCAGGACTTCAAAACCGCGCCTGTCCAGGCCGCCAAGAACGCGACGGCGGAAGTGGCGGTGCCCGTGGTTTCGGCTACGATTACGACGGTCTCTCCGTTCGTGCCGCTCTTGTTCTGGCCCGGCGTGGTCGGCGATTTCATGTCGTACCTGCCCATTACGCTCATCATCATGCTTGCCGCTTCGCTGGTTGTCGCGTTTGTTATCAGCCCCGTCCAGGGGGCAGTATGGATCAACTACCAGAAAGAGATCAGGAAGGTGCGGGAGAATCTGGCGCATCCCGTGTGGTGGAAGAAGTACAACCCCATAACCTTTCTCTATCACAAAATGGACGACGAGGTCTTTCCCTGGTTGCAGAAGATGTACGTGAAGACACTGCGCTGGACGCTGGAACGGAAGGGCTTCACCATCGGCGGTTCGATTGCCCTCCTGGTCGTGGTGCTCGTCCTTTTCGGCCTGTTCAACAATGGCGTGGAATTCTTTCCCAGCACGCAGCCGAACCAGGTCACGGTCAGCATTGCGTTTCCGCCGGGGACCTCGCTTGACGTCACGAACCAGGCCACGGAATTGCTCGAAGACCGCATTCAAAACGTCAAGGGTCGCGATGATATCGAATACGTTGTGGCCAACGTGGGCACTTCCGATGACCCTTTTGATTTCGGGGGCGGGAAAGGGACGTCCAACAAGTCGCGGATCTCAATCAACTTCCTGGAAAAGCTGAAACGGAAACAGAGTTCGTTCGTCACGATGGAAAAAATCCGTGAAAAGGCCACGAACGTCGCGGGCGCGGACATCAAGGTCGAGGAGCGGCAGATGGGCCCGCCGGTCGGTGCGCCCGTCAGCATCGAGGTCGCGGGTGAGGACTACGACCAGCTCGCCGCCATCAGCGCCGATATCCAGAACACGATCCGCGATGTTCCCAACCTGGTCGACCTCAAGGATGATTACGACGAAGGGAAGCCGGAAATCGAAATCCTGGTGGACAGGGAAAAGGCGGCGTTGTTCTGGACGAGCACGGGACAGATCGCCAACACCGTCCGGGCGGCGGTCAACGGCATCGAAGCCTCAAAGTACCGTGTGGGCGAGGACGAGTATAACATCCGGGTGCGGCTTTCGCAGGAACAGCGCAAATCCATCGCGGATCTCGAACGCGTTCACATCACGTTCATGAACCGGCGCGGGCAATTGTTGTCTATTCCGCTTACGTCGGTGGCGACCATCAAGCTGACGGAAGGCATTGCCTCCATTCGGCGCAAGGACCTCAAGCGCGTGGTGACGATTACCGCGAACAACGAAGGCCGTCCTTCGGCGGAGGTACTGAAGGATGTCAAGGCCCGGTTGAAGAATTATCGGCTTCCTGCCGGCTACACGATTAGTTTTACGGGTGAGGATGAAGAACAAAAGAAAGCGCAGGACTTCCTGAGCAACGCCTTCATGATCGCCCTGCTCCTGGTGTTTCTCATCCTGGTCTCGGAATTCAATTCCCTCAAGATACCCATCATCATCATGGCGTCCGTTGTTTTGTCCCTGATCGGGGTGTTGTTCGGGTTGCTGGTCATGCAAACGCCGTTCGGGATCATCATGACCGGGGTGGGGATCATTTCACTGGCCGGGATCGTGGTAAAGAACGCCATCGTTTTGCTGGACTTCGTAAAACAGTTGCGGGAGCGCGGGATGAACCTGAACGAAGCGCTGGTGGAAGCGGGACGGGTTCGTCTGCGCCCGGTGATTCTTACCGCCGTGACAACGGCATCGGGACTGTTGCCCCTGGCCACGGGCATCGACTTCGACTGGTTCGATTTCAGACTGGTTATCGGGGCGGAGAGCGCCGATTTCTGGCGACCGCTGGCGCTGGCGGTTATTTTCGGGCTCTCGTTTTCCACGTTCCTCACGCTGGTTCTGGTTCCGACCATGTACGCCCTGCTCGAGCAGTGGCAAAAGTCGATGGGAGCAAGATTGCGGCGCATGTTCCGGCTGCAACCGGCGGAAGCAGGGAATGAAGAGTTGGCAAAATAGCGGATCAGGCCACGAGATCGTTTAACCGCAAAGGACGCAAGTAAAGCGCGGCTTGTCCGCCGGAGCTTTAGCGAAGGAGGAAGAGCGCAAAGGAGGAAGGAAAGACGTTCGACGTTACATTCTTTGTCCGCACCGGATTATTAGTACGGAGGAGGACAAGGAAAACAGAAGTCAGGCTGAGGTAAGAGGTTATAGGTAATAGGATTTCGTCGAGAAGGCGGGCTCTGATTACCAGGACCGACTTCGAAGTGAGCAAAGTCGTGGCGAAGATGTTCTCCTTGTCTCAAACAACTCGCTCTCAAGAAGCGCCAAATTCCAAATTTCAATTTTCAAATTCGAAATTCCCCCTCCCTTGTCTCGATTTCCACATTGGCAGACGCCCGGCTCTTTTGTACTTTAGTATTGCAGCCCGGCAGAATTGGGCTGTCTTTTTCCAGCCTGATTCCACAAGGAAATAGCCATCATGCCTCACGACATCGAATCCATCACAAGATTTATCTCCGATCATTCCATCGAATTTCTCGATCTCAAGACCGTTGACCTGGTGGGTAAACTTCATCATGTAACGCTGCCCGTCGCCTCCGGTATCATGGAAAATATCATGAACCACGGCGTGGGCTTCGACGGCTCCAGCTACGGGTTCCTGAAGGTCGAGCAGAGCGACATGGTACTGAAACCCGACCTGGACACGGCCCGGATCGATCCGTTCCGCGACCGGCCCACACTGAGCTTCTTCGCAGATATTTACCTGACCGATGCCCGCCGTTCCCGCTTTGATCAGGACGGTCGCTGGATTGCCGCGAGGGCGGAGAACCTCCTCCGCCAACTCGATATCGCCGACAGGTCGCTATGGGGACCTGAATTCGAGTTCTACCTTTTTTCCAGCGTCGAGTACGATACCCGCACCAGCGCCTCGTTTTACAAGGTGATCCATGACGAGGAATTCCATTCCAACGCGTACCACGCGTGCAGCCCGTTCGACCTGTACGATGATTTCCGGGATGAAGCATGCAACTTGCTCAAGAAATCCGGTATCGGTGTCAAGTACCATCACCACGAGGTAGGGGAGCGGGGACAGCAGGAAATCGAAACCTGTTTCGCGCCGTTGCTGCAAACAGCGGACGCCATCATCATGACCAAGTACCTGATTTTCAGTCTTGCCGTGAAAAAAGAGCTCGAAGTAACGTTCATGCCCAAACCCATGTACAACCAGGCGGGATCGGGAATGCACGTCCACCAGTTCCTGGTGCGCGACGACGCGAATTGCTTTTTCGAAGAAGGCGCATACGCGAATTTCAGCGAAACCGGATTGTACTACATCGGCGGGTTGTTGAAGCACGCACGTGCCCTTGCGGCGTTTACCAATCCCAGCACCAATTCGTTTAAGCGACTTGTTCCGGGGTTCGAAGCGCCCGTAACGATCTGCTACGGGCAGGCGAACCGGTCTTCCACCGTGCGCATCCCCAAGTACATCAGTGATCCGAAAGAAACACGCCTCGAGTACCGCCCGCCCGACGCTACCATGAACCCGTACCTGGGTCTGGCCGCCATGCTCATGGCGGGCATCGACGGCATCGTGAACGCCATCGATCCCCGCGCCGAGAATTTCGGTCCCTTCGATACCAACGTGTTTCGCAACGGCGAGCCGGGCCTGACCTTTCTGCCACGCAACCTGGAGGAAGCCCTGGAAGCGCTCCAGGAAGACAACGAGTTCCTGAAAAGGGAAGGTGTGTTTTCCGAGACCCTGATCCAGCAGTGGATCAAGGTGAAGGAGCGCGAAATCCAGGCCATCGCCACCATGCCGCACCCGTTTGAGTACAAGATGTATTTTCACCTGTAGTTACGTTAGCAATTTCTGGTTTTCAGGGTGATTGAACATAGTAGAAACGCCGGATTGATTGATACAAAAACTGGCGCTATTGTTAAATCGATCCGCGAGATTTGATGTTGCGAAATGCTGATTCTTTGTTTGTCTATGAGGAATATTCATACGCTGATAATTCTTCCGATGTTTTATTCAATATTATTTTGACATTACATGAACGGTGCATTATTTTTTGAGCACTGGGATTTACCACCAGAATGATCATCTCATCAGGAGGTGATATTGTAACTGTTCTGGAGTTGATGTATTGGGATCTACCCATACTGCAGACAGTGTGAAGGTTGGGCTTTTCCCAAACCGTTGCTCTGATTCTTATCTATCGTGCTATACTCAATGTTAAGAGGACGTACGGATAGATGTCATTAATACCGATCCTGCATTTAGGTGGAGATACACTATGCTGAAGATTTCACGAATTCGGGCGTGTTTTCTTCTAACCTCCATTTTTCTTCCGGTCCTGACATTTTCCCAATCTCTCTCCGTGTTTGACGTGGATGTGTCGTACTTCCCGACGCTGAAAGCGAAGTTTTACGCATTTGACATTGCCGGGAATCCTGTCTCAGGTATTTCTACGGGCGAGGTTATTGTGTGGGAGGACGAAACCCCCCGGACGGTAACTCGTGTTTTATGCCCGCCAGTGGCTCTTCCCGAGGCGATTTCGTCGATTCTGACCATCGATGTATCGGGTTCGATGTCGGGAGGCGGTATCCAGTACGCCAAAGCAGCCGCGAGGGCATGGGTAGCTGCCATGACCTTGGGTCGTTCGGAGTGCGCGATTACGAGCTTCAACAGCCGTTCATACCTGAACCAGGATTTCACCACCGACCGCACGGCATTGCTGGATGCCATAGACGCCCTCCGCTCCGGCGGTATGACCGATTATGATGCCGCGCTCCTGAGGCCGCCCGCCGGGTCCCTGGAAGTGAGCAAGCGGGGGAGAAACAAAAAAGTGGTCGTCTTTCTCTCAGATGGCATGCCCAACCACTCGCCGAACCAGGGCGCCATCATCGCCGAGGCGCGGCGGCAGAACGTGACGATTTACGCTGTGATACTTGGGATGTCGGCTCAGCAGGTGGTGAAGGACATCTGTTCTCAGACCGGGGGGCTGTGGTTTGAAAACATAGCTACTGAACAAGAAGCGAAAGAAGCATACCGCCAAATCCTGCAAACAGCGCGGGGGGGAACACCTTGCGAGTTGGAGTGGATCAGTGAGGGTTGTAGCGCTTACAGGTCCTTGGAGATAGCAATACCCGCGCTGGGTGTGTCCGTTCGAACGAGATACCAGATCCCTCTCGGACGACAGTCGCAACTGGCCTACACACCTTCCCGTTCAGTGCATTTTGGTTATGTGACACCGGGAACGCAACAGCATCGGCAAGTGATACTGACTGCGCAAGACCGGCAGGTACATATCGACCGAATAACAACGAGCCATCCGTGGTTTAGAGTTGTTGATTATGGTGGGATTGCACCGCCTTTTACGCTGAACGTTGGACAAAGCCGGACGCTGACCATGGAGTACGCGCCGGCAGATTCCTCATACTCGTTTTGTCGCTTCGGGGTTGAGGGCGATGCATGTCGGGGAGCTTCATTTTATGCAGACGGGGGTTGGAGCACGAAGTGGTCTTCTCAGGTGACGATCAAGGTACTGCGTCCGAATGGGAGTGAACAGTTCGTAGCTGGGAGTAATGAGGAACTAAGCTGGGAGGGTGTGATGCCGGAAGATAAAGTGCGCCTCGAGTACTCGACCGACGGCGGAACGAACTGGATGCTGATTACGGAAAAGGCAACAGGCTTGCGCTATATGTGGCGCGTGCCAGAGACGCCTAGCAATGAGTGCCTCTTGCGTGTGACTGCGAAGGCACGGCAAATTATTATCGACGATATGGTATTAATCCCCGCGGGGAAGTTTCGGATGGGAAACATTACGGATAACCCCGACGGACAGTTCGATGAAAAGCCCGTTCACGAGGTACACATCACGCGTCCGTTTCTGATGAGCCGGACGGAAGTGACACAGGCGCAGTATGAAGCAGTAATGGGAAATAATCCAAGTTACTTCGTGGGTGACGATCATCCCGTGGATATGGTGAGATGGTATGATGCGATCGAATTCTGCAACCGTTTGTCGAAGCTGGAGGGGCTGGACACCTGTTACAGCGGGAGTGGTACGAGTATTGTGTGCGATTTCACGGCGAACGGGTACCGTCTGCCTACGGAGGCGGAATGGGAGTATGCGTGCCGGGGAGGTACGGAAACGGATTTCTATACGGGAAACATGACGAACAGCGAATGCATCCCTCTCGATTCGGCGATGGACCGGGCGGGCTGGTACTGCGGGAACTCTGAGAACATTCCGCGTGCCGTTGGTCTTAGGGAGCCCAATAATTTCGGTCTCTATGATATGCACGGGAACGTGTGGGAATGGTGCTGGGACAGATATGGGGTTTTCTACTACGAATCGAAACCTGCCGTATATCCTCGTGGACCGAGCTCTGGTTCGGCACGTGTCATTCGGAGTGGTGACTGGAACACTGAAGCAAAGTTCTGCCGCTCCGCGAATCGGTTTAATCTTGGTCCCACCTATCGGGATTTAGAAGTTGGTTTTCGTGTCGTACGGACGTATTAGTTACACTGTGCACTGTTTATTGAAAAAATCAGTCAGACGATGAATCACATAAAACCCACAGGTGAAACGATGCATTGCAAGTTCATCGCTATTATTCCATCAGTAGTCTTTCTTCTGCTGACGGTAGGAGAAACGAGAATCGCTCACACACAGGTAAGCGACGTCTCGGATGCATTCTGGTCCATCGTCGTGCCGTCAGCCTCGGCCGTTGATATCGACATGGGGTCCGTGCTTGTCAGTGGATCCCGGGACTCCGTTGTGACGGGATTCCTCACGAATACCGGACCGGTAGCAATCAGGATCGATTCGATATTCTTCAGCGGCGCGGACGCGGGTTTATTCGACTTGGTGTCGGGCATTCCGCCATTTGAAATACCCCAGGGCGAAACAAAAGCGGTGGAATTCCGTTTCTCGCCGCTCTCACCCGGCATCAAAAATGCAAACATCGTTGTGCATACCCAGATAGATACGCTGATCACGTCTATCCGGGGCGAAGGCGTCCTGCCGCGTATCGAAATTCTGGTAGACCTGGTCGATTTTGGAGTCGTAAAGGTAGGAGCGATAAAGGACACGGCGATCGCCGCTGTCATCCGAAATACCGGGAGCGGGTCCCTGGTCGTCTCGGGTACTGTGCAACTCGGTCCGGACACTGCGCAATTCTCAGTACTCTCCGGAGTCGGAGGATTTTCTCTTGGCCCGGGAGAATCTCGCGCCATGGAATTGCGTTTTGCGCCAACCACCCCGGGTCGCACCAGCGGTCGCCTTGGAATATATTACAATGGAGTGGGTTCTCCGGCAGTGATTCATCTGTTCGGAGAAGGGAAAGGCGTGCAGGGAATGGCGACGCTTGGTATCGACACGATAAAGGCGCGCGCAGGAGACCTTGTGGAGATACCTATGTACCTTCGAAACCAACAGGACCTCGCGGTAACCGGCGCAACGGGATTTTACACAGAGCTTCGTTTCAATGCATCGCTTTTATCGCCATTCGGTGCAACGCCGAAGGGAGTAGAGATTAACGGCGACTACACGATTATTCTCGACAATCTGCCTTTGCAACCGGATGCAGATGGTGTCCTCACACGGCTTCAATTCATTGCAATGCTGGGCAATGCGGATGGGACTCCTCTTCATCTGGAAAATTCCTTCGCGCTGGGAGGGAACGTCGCGATGACGGAAATCCCCGGGTATTTCCTTCTCACGGATATCTGCCGCGAAGGTGGAACACGCCTGTTTTTTGAAACCGGCCAGATCAATTTGCGCCAGAATCGCCCCAATCCCTTCAACGCAAGCACGGTCATCGAGTACGAGGTGATCGAGAATGGCCGGACGCGGCTTTACGTGATGGACTTCCTGGGTCGGACGGTGTCGGTGCTGGTGAATGGAATACTTGAAAAAGGCCGATACTCTGTGGTATTCGATGCTTCCGATCTTCCATCGGGAACGTACTTCTATGTCTTGCAAACACCGACGGAAAGACTGATAAAGCTGATGGAGATAATGAAGTGAAAAATGAAAAACAAAAAGTGAATGTTGTTCAAGTTTTTCGTTGTGTTTGTCAGTTATCAGCGCTGTTTATCGAGATTTGTTAACGAAACCCGATTTCTCCATTTGAGTGAGAACTGATGAATAGTTCTAGAAATATCATATCGACATCCGCGCTATTCGTTTTTCACGTTTCATTATTCACTCTCCTATGCGTCATGGCATCTCCGCTCTACGCCCAATCCCTCGCAATGTTCGACGTGGACGCGTCGTCATTCCCTGCGATAAAGGCGAAGTTTTACGCGTTCGACGCCGCCGGGAACCCTATCTCGGGGTTATCCGCCGGTGAAGTGATTGTTAGGGAATACGGAATCACTCGAACTGTAACACGTATCTCATGCCCCCCTGTATCCCCGCCCGAAGAGATTTCCTCGGTTTTAACGATAGATATATCAGGCTCTATGTCCGGAAGAGGTATTCGGTGCGCCAAAGCGGCTGCGAAGGTATGGATCAGAGCCCTGCCCCTGGGACGTTCGGAGTGCGCGATAACAACCTTCAACAGTAGGTCGTACCTGAACCAGGATTTCACTACTGACAGTACAATATTGCTTGATGCGGTAGCAGTCCTCAGTTCAGGCGGGATGACGAATTACGATGCGGCGCTTTTGTCGTTTCCCGCCGGGTCCCTGGTTGTGACGAAACGGGGGAGAAGCAAGAAAATAGTCGTCTTTCTCTCCGATGGCATGCCCAATATCACCCCAAACAAGAACGCTATCATTGCTGAGGCCCGGAGGCAGAATGTGACAATCTACGGAGTGATTCTGGGGATGTCGGCTCCGCAAGTCGTGAAGGAATTCTGTTCACAAACTGGCGGGATGTGGTTTGAAAACATTACTACCGAACAACAAACTGAAAAAGTGTACCGCAGCATTTTACAAACGGCTCAAGGAGGTTTGCCGTGCGAACTGGAGTGGACAAGCGATGGTTGCGGAGCATCTAGGTTCCTGGAGGTATCGATCCCCGGTCTTGGCGCGAGCGCTAGAACGAGCTACCGTATTCCCATCGCATCGCAGCCGCAACTTACGTACACCCCTTCCCGTTCGTTGCGATTTGGTAGAGTGAGACCCGGGACGCAAACGCAAAGGCAGGTGACGTTGATGGCTCTGGGCCAGCCAGTCCTGATTGATCGAATAACAACGAACCATCCGTGGT
>JALUUP010000316.1 GCA_027021285.1 Bacteroidota bacterium
CCCCCGCCGGGTGCTGTCCCGCCTCTGCGAACGCATCGGAATACCGTTTGATGAAGCCATGCTGCGCTGGGAAGCCGGCCCCCGGCCCGAGGACGGCGTGTGGGCGAAGCACTGGTACGGCGGCGTGCATCGTTCCACAGGCTTCAATCCGAACCGCCCGAAAACAGAGCCGTTTCCTGAACGGTTGAAACCCCTGCTCGAAACATGCCGTCCATACTTTGAGCACTTGAGAGAACTGGCTATCACGGCGGATTGAAGGGGGAATATTTTTCGTACTTTCCCAATACAACGATAGGCCGGTTAGAATATCCGGTCAATCACATCACTTGACACCAGGAACAGGTTATCCAACAATTATGATGCAAACGCGCCCCATAGGAATTTTCGATTTGACCGGTGAATGCCCGCTGCGATGCAGGCACTGCTATTTTTACACCGATGTATCGCCCGTTCCCCCCGATCTTGACGATGACGAGTTCCTGCTCAGGCTCGAGCAAGCCAGGGATACCTACGGTATTCGCTCGGCATTCTGGATCGGCGGGGAGCCGCTTCTGAGGCTCGATTTGCTTCGCGAAGCAATGGCGCTTTTTCCGCGCAACGCCATAGCAACCTCGGGCGTGATTCCCATCCCTACAGACCTCGGCGCCGGGCTTCTCGTTTCCATCGACGGGCCGAGAGAAGTGCACGACGCCTTGCGCGGTGAAGGAGCGTTCGACGCGGCGATGCGCAACATGGCGGAGCTTCCCGCGCAGTCCTTCGCCCTGGCGACGACGCTTACGGCGGAATCGGTGGAACATATATCATGGCTCCCCGAACTGGTGGCGTCCACACGGGCCCTGGGGATCCTGGTAGGCTTTCACGTGGGCCGGCCTGGCGACCCTTCGCGCGTCGACGGTCGTCGCCGCGACCAGGCGGTGGATGAACTTCTGCGGCTTCGCCGCGATTTCCCCGGCACGTTATTGCATTCAAGCGATGCCATCGAGTTGTTCAGATCCCGCTACAGCGAAGAGATAGCGCAGACATGTATCTACAAGGATAAAGCCGTATCCTTCGACGTCAACTTCAAGATCAAGGAGCCGTGTACGTTCGCGGAAAACGCTTCCTGCGATGCCTGCGGATGCCCCGTGGTCATAGCTCATGCCGCGCGGGATGGAGGCGACGGAGCGAGCGAGGGTTTGCTGCAAGCCTTGTTTCCCAGGCGCGAGCCGGTGGTTGGGACGGCTGCTGTCAGCGGCACTGAAACCGGCGTATCCTTGTAAAGAACGGATAGTGAAGAGCTGCTTCAAGGGATATTGTTCATCGCCGGGGATTTCCCTAAGTTTTTCGACGAACGACGCCGACTGGCGGTGTGTCACAGTGTAAACATCCTGCGTACGATTCTTTTTGCTTGCCTGGATATCCCCAAATGAACGAACAACGGGTTTCGCGTGATGGATAATCTTCACCTGCCTTTTCCTGGGAAGTGGCTGGCCTGGGAGGAACACCGACTGCGGGTTGTGCTTGCCTCCATCCTTGCCGCTCTCTCGGTGACGTTGTACGCGTACACGCTGGGCAGTCCGTTCATATGGGATTCCAGGAAGGTGGTCGAACAAGACAAGGCGGTTCATTCCCTGTCAAATATCGGTGAATTCTTCGCCAGGTCAGGTCCCAGGCTTGACGATCGGGAGCTGGGCGAGGAACGTATGCTCAAGTATTATCGCCCGGTGGTCAGGCTTGTTTACGCCTTGATTTACCAGGTCTCCGGGTTGAATCCCTCGGCGTATCACCTGGTGAACGTGCTCTTTAATGCCGCCGTGGTGGTTCTCCTGTTTTACCTTATTTGTGAACTCATGGGGAACGCCGGCCTTGCTTTTGCGGCAGCGTTGCTGTACGCGGTCAATCCCGCCCGGGGCGAAGGTGTTTACTGGGTTTACGGCCTGTCGAGTATCGTCATGGCGCTGTTCGCGATCCTGGCCGTGTACTGGTATCACCGAAAATGGGACGCGTTGGCGTTGGCGGCGTTTGTTCTCGCCTTGCTGAGCAGGGAGAGCGCAGTTTTATTACCCGTCATTCTCCTCGCGTATGAATTCGCTTTTCGTGTCGGGGAGAACAGGAAACGCTTTCTTCGGCTTCTCCCGTATCTTTTCGTTGTCATC
>JALUUP010000317.1 GCA_027021285.1 Bacteroidota bacterium
TTTGGCCATTCGGAAAGGGGAGTTGGTGGCATTTCCCACTGAAACCGTGTACGGTTTGGGAGCGAATGCGTTTGACGAAGAGGCGATTCGAGCGATCTTCCGCGTCAAGGGACGACCGGCCGACAACCCGCTGATCGTTCACGTTGACTCCGTCGACCGGGCCTGCGAGTTGATGGAGGTGGAACCCGGCTCGTTTGAGGAACTGGCTGCCAGGTTCTGGCCGGGTCCGTTGACGATGGTGGCGCCTCGTCACGCTGCTGTTCCCGACGTGGTAACGGCCGGGTTAGATAGCGTGGCCATTCGTATGCCGGACCATCACCTGGCGCGTGAGCTTATTGCTATGGCGGGAGTTCCGCTTGTAGCTCCTTCAGCAAATGTGTCCGGGCAACCGAGTCCAACCTCGGCCATGGACGTTCTTCACGATCTTGACGGAAAGATCTACGCTGTTCTCGATGGCGGTGAATGCCGGATTGGAATCGAATCGACGGTTCTGGATTTGACCGGCGCGACCCCGGTCATTCTTCGTCCAGGCGCAGTTTCCCGCGAAGATCTTCAAGACGCCCTGGGTCAGCATGTTTCTCTCATAGAATTCACGCCGGATCATCCTGCATCGCCGGGAATGAAGTACAGGCATTACGCTCCCAAAGCGGAGTTGCGTGTGGTGCAGTGTAAAGAGACATTGAAAGCAATCTCGCTTGTTTCTTTGATTCAGGTAGAAAGGAAGAAAGGCAGGTCAGTAGGATTGCTTGCGGCGGAGATGTACCGGAACGTCGGCCCTGATGTCTTCTTTTCTCTTGGGAAAGGAACGGCCCTCGACTATGCACGCAATCTGTACCGGGGACTCCGGTTTCTGGATAAATACGGAGTACATGTTATCTTTTGTCCGGCGATTGATGAACAGGGACTCGGAGCCGCGGTAATGAATCGCTTATTAAAAGCGGCAGATACGGTGATCGAGATTTAACACTCGCCAGCGGCAATCTCGGGGCTCATTCCCGGGTTTTGTCCTTTTCCTTCCGCATGGCGTAAACGACCAGGAACACCAGGCCTCCCCAGACAATCCCCGTAATAATGATCATGGTAATGATTGCGTCAGTGTTCATCGGTCGTCCTTGGACTCTTGTTGGAAACGAGATATGGGTTGAATATGATCAGGCAAGCAAGCACGATGCTCCATTGAACGATCACGGTCCCCAGGCTCCATGAACTCCACGGATTCAGGGAATCCCAGAGCCCGTTGTCGCTGATAGTCTGGCTCAACCACCATACCAGCAGGATCACCGCTTCCACCATCACGACGTACATCATGACGTTCCACCCCTTGCCGATAAGAATGTCGCCGGAAGGGTTGATGAAGCTATTCCTGAAACGTTCCAATCCGTACTTGATGGCGGCTAGCGAGAAAAACAGGCCGGAAACCATGAGACCGATACCCCACACGGCATCCTGGTTCGTGAAGAAATCCGGCGACAGGGCGCTGGGCAATCCAAAGACAAATCCTGCAAGCCCAACCGTGACGATGGCTCTCTTGCGGTTCAATCCTCGATCAACAAGCGCACGGGTCACCAGTTCTACCATCGAAATGAGGCTGGTGAGCGCCGCAAAAAGGAGGGCGAGGAAGAAAATCACCATGAATACCTGGCCGGCGGGTATTTGTTTGAAGAGCTGGGGAATCCAGATAAAGGTCAGGCCATTGTTTCCAGCGCCGACAATCGATGAGGCGGCGTCCGGTTGGATGGAAAAGATGGTGCAGAGGACCGTGATACCTGCCAGCAGGGAGATGGAGTTGTTCCCGAATCCCAGGATGAAGGCGTTGAGGGTGGTGTCTTCATGGACTCGCATGTACACGGCATAGGTGACGATGAGCCCCCATCCTGCGCCCGTGTCCCAGGCGTTCTGGGTCAGCGCCTGGAGCCATACCTGGACGTCCGCCAATGCGTTCCAATCAGGCGTGAAGAGAAAATTCAAACCTCGTTCAGCGCCGGGGAGGGTCACGGCGCGTATCGCCAGCACGATGAGCAAAACCACCAGGGATGGAATAAGTACCCGTGAGGCTTTCTCTATCCCCTTCACACCCCGAAAGACGACAAACGTAGCGATCAGGATTGCACTTCCGTGTGTGAGTACGGAGGAAAGACTTCCCTCGTACGATAGCCAGAACGCTCCGGGTTTGGAACCGGGAATTGCACCGGTTACGGAAGCAACGACGAAGCGAAGACACCAGCCGGTAACTACGGAGTAGTAAAACATGATCGCGGTTGCAGTGAACGCGACCCAGGCGCCCATCCACGCGTACTTTTTTCCGATCAGGCGTTGAAACGCGCCTACCGGTCCTTGTCGCATTGCTTTGCCAAGCGCGAACTCGGTGATGATAAGGGGGATTGACCAGATGAACAGAAAGATAATCCAGGGGATGAGGAAACTGCCACCGCCATTTGTCGCGGCGATGCGCGGAAAGCGCCAGATGTTGCCCGTGCCGACCGCCATGCCCAGCATGGCGATCATCATACCCCAGCGTGAAGAGAATTGCGATAGCGATTTTTGCATGAGCCTGGTTTCTTCCTCAAAGAGGGTTTACGATCCCCCCAATCTACGGCAACTGTATTGCGAATAGCAAATACAAGGCGTGACCGCCGTAATGTTGCAACCAATAAAATTTTCGACGGAGTTTATGTCCTTCGACCGTTGCTCTTCATGGTTTTACTTTGTAGTTTTTACGGGCTTGCTGTAACCGCTCACACATCCAATACGGGTATCACCATGAGACAATTCGCTGTCGCGCTTTTTCTTACTGTGCTTGTTCAAACGATTGTTTCAGCGCAGCCTGTTCTGGTTCAGACTGATAACGGGCAATTCGGAGGGCATCATGTCGGCCAGAACAATGCGCCGTTGCCTATGTGGGAAGAATCCGCAATCCTCAAGCCGGATGGACCGTGCCGAATACTGGAAATTCACGTCTTCTTTGACGGCAATACTCCGGGAAAGGATACTGTATATGTCGTCGGCGATCCATCGGAAGGTGTCATTCCTCCGACGAACTGGGTGTGGTCGTACAACACGCTCATTCCACCGATTGTCGTGGATTACAACGGGCAGCAAGGATGGCGGTCGATAGACGTTCGGGGCAAAGGTTTGAGGTCGGATGGGTACGACCGCATTATCATTCAACACCGGCTCTCCAAGAATGGTCCATGGTTTGCTGTTGACAATAACGGCACCTCTTCGCCCCTGCGTTCGTTCCTGTTCGATCCTCATCGTAAAAACAGCCTGGGCTTCCCCGGCGTGTATTATCGGGCGGCGGGTGATTATATGGTTCGTCTGCTTGTGCAATACGACTATCCCTCAGGCAATTCTTCGCAACCGCCTCCACCTGCAACGTTCGTCGACGTAGCAAGGAATGTCGGGTTAACCGATGCGAATGGCAACCCGTTGAAGTCCGTGCAGATAAGCGTAGTGGACTGGAACAGCGATGGTTTTGACGATATTGCGATCGGTGGAAAGTTCTTTCAGAACAAGGGAAACGGAACCTTCGAAAACGTAACATCGGATTTGGGTATCTCCGGTGGCGCGACCATCTGGGGAGATATCGACAACGACGGTGACCAGGATGTTTACGCGGTCAGTGGGGGGAAAAATGACAAGGTGTACAGAAACAACGGCGACGGCACGTTCACCGATGTCACTGCTGCGTCGGGATTATCCAATCCGTACCCGACCGTTACGCCCATCTGGTTCGATTACAACAACGACGGCTTGCTCGATCTGTTTATCGCGAATGGAAGACGAACCGTCAACAACCAGGAGACGTATTATCCCGACCAGTTGTGGAGGAATGA
The DNA here is from genome assembly GCA_027021285.1 of Bacteroidota bacterium. Classification (GTDB taxonomy): domain Bacteria; phylum Bacteroidota; class Ignavibacteria; order SZUA-365; family JAADGX01; genus JAADGX01. The sequence continues at coordinate 3,837 of JALUUP010000317.1, forward strand.
AGGAGGCATGACATTTACAAACGTAACGACGGCTGCGGGAATTGCATCCGGCGAACCTCCACCGTATTACGACTGCTGGGGAGCAAGCGTTTGCGATTACAACAACGATGGGTACACGGATATTTTTGTTTCTACGTACCGCCTCGCGCCCGATCTTTTATATCGCAACAATAAGAACGGGACGTTTACGGAAGTTGGCGCCGCGACACGTGTGCGTGGCGTCCCGACGGCCGATCCGAGGTATTATGGACACGGTATGGGAAGCGACTGGGGCGATTTCGATAATGACGGTGACCTGGACCTCGTCGTTGGCAATCTTGGCCACCCGGATTGGCGCGGCATGTTTTCCAACCCGTCACTCATTTTCAGGAATGATGGGGCGCCGAACTTCATGTTTACGGAAGTTCATAAAAAAATGGGGCTGAAATTTTTTGAGATGAACGCGGGTGTCGCGTGGCTGGATTTTGATCACGACGGGTACCTTGATCTCTGGTCCTGCCAGTACGCGTATCGCAAGGCGGGGGACCAGGGTGAACCGGTTCGCCTGTCGAGAATGTACCACAATGAGGGCCCGCCGGATTACAGGCTCCGCGATGTCACCTGGCAACTGGGATCAGTGATCCATGGCGCCTGGACGGTTGCAAGGATTGATTACGATAATGATGGCGACGTGGACCTTCTTGTAGGAAGTCCAACGGAAGCCGTGAAATTATTCCGGAATGATGCCGCGAAACAAGGTAACTGGATCTCGTTTCGGTTGGAAGGAAGTCCGGGTAATAATGTCAGCATGGATGCCGTCGGGACCATGGTCAGGGTTAAAGCGGGAGGGCGAACATTCACGAGGGTGTTTTCGACCGCGGGTGCCGGTTCGCGTGCCGCTCAGAGCAGCGCGGAGATTCACTTCGGACTTGGGCAGGTCAACGTGGTCGATGAAGTAAATGTTCGTTTTTCCGACGGAACCCAGCGAACGTTCAAAGGTTTGCAACCTGACCGAAAGTACAGGATTACGTACGACGGAGGTATCTCGACTGGTGTGGATCGTACCGGCGCTGCTCCTGGTGGATGGATGGTATCGGGCGCCCGGTACGGCGATGGAAGAATTTGGTTCGAGCTGGAATCGAACAGAACTGTCAGGAACCTTGAAGCAACGGTGTACAACATTCTCGGAGCGGAGATCGCAAGAGTCAACCTGGGCGATCGAAGTCCCGGAACGCAGTCTTTCAGGGTACATCCACGTCCTGCCCGCGGGTTGTACTTTATGAGCCTCCGGGCAGGGAAGCAAGCACACATTGCTCGTGTGGCGGTAGTACGTTGATCCCACACAAGTGAGGCGTATCCGATCGAACGGCGCGGCGGGTTAATCATACGGCTCGTTCGGAGCAATAACGCGATTCCCATTCCGTTCGCTGGCAATTGAAGAACAGAAAGCACGCTTCGCTGATCGGAGTATCGAATTCATTGGAACATGAATGAGATCATTAGCGGATTACATGCTTGATCCATCCCCTACCTGTCTAACCTCTAAGGAGTATCACCATGGCAAAACGAATTGTTCTCGCTGTCGTGCTCGTGTTCGTCGCATGGGAGATCCTGGATTATGTCATTCACCAGGTTATCCTGTCGTCCGCCTATGAACAGACTGCTAACCTGTGGCGGTCACCTGAAGAGATGAACATGGTGCTGCTGATCATCGTTGCGCTTATTGTCAGTTTCTTCTTCGTGTATCTCTACGCTCGCCTGGTCTCGCCTAAAACGATGACAAATGCCGTTCTCTACGGATTGCTACTCGGCTGCGCATTTGGAATCTCCATGGCGTATGGGACCTACGCGGTCATGCCAATACCGTACTCCATGGCGTTGGTCTGGTTTATCGGAACACTGGTGGAAATGGTCATTGGTGGTGTCATTACGGGATTGATCATCAAGGAGGAAAAGGCGGAAGCTTGAGGGTGTTTGAAATCGTCTTACAGCGCGGGGACGTTCGAACGAGGACGTCCCTTGTTATTTTGTGATCGCGTGTTGGCATCGTCCAGGAAAAGGATTTGAGGCGGGATGCGGCTTTTCTTATATTCTGGTCGTAGCTGGGCACAAGACTCTTCCAGGAATGCTTTAATCTTTCCCATATAAACGTCGAACAATCATTTCGTGGAATAATTATAGGCGGTAAATATGAAAAAAGCTTTACTGGTTCTATTGCTCCTGTTTCTGCTCTTCCCTTCCTTTGCAAGATCCCAGACAACGCGAACCGTGCTGATTGAAGAATTTACGGGCGCGTGGTGCGGTTACTGCCCTTACGGGGCTGCCGTAATTGATGATATTCTAAATACCATGGGCAACGTACGTGCTCTGGCCTACCACCGTGGTGACAGCTTGGAGACACCGGAAGGTAATATCTTTGTTGCCGCTATGAAACCAGCGTACCCCCAGGCTGCAATCGATCGTGTCTTGTGGCCCGGTGAACCAAAAATACCGGTAAGTCGGAATTCCTGGAGAGTGCGATGCCAAGCGCGCTCCGCGACCACCTCTCCTGTCTCCATTACCGTGACCGGTACGTTCCATGAGCCCACACGGTTGTTGACCGCAAATATCAAGTTGACTATTCTGTCGGCCATGAAGGGTGAATACCGCTTGAATGCGATCATTTCGGAGAGTGGAATCAATCTCAGGCAGAAATACTATCCGCCGGGGGGCGGTACGGTATATCTCGATCCCTACTATCACAAACACGTTGTCCGAAAAATGATAACCGGGCCCCAGGGAGAGTTATTGACAGCGAACGGGTTCAAGGCAGGAGATGTTATCAACCGGACTGTTACTTTCACACTGCCATCCTGGTGGAACGTGGACAAGTGCGACTTTACCGTGTTTGTATCCAAGATGATCAATGGGTTTTACAGCGAAGTACAACAGGCTTTCCAGGAGTCAATACGCTCGCTGTTTCGTGCTACACCGGTGGAACTGGTTTCTTTCATGGCGGAACGGGTCGACGAAGGAGTATTGCTTACCTGGAGAACGGCTCGGGAAACCTCGAACGCCGGTTGGAGCATCGAATGTCGTACCGCTGAGGGCTGCTGGGAAACGGTTAGTTTCGTACCGGGGAACGGAACCAGTGCACAAGCTCATTATTACGAGTTCATAGACCGGAACCCGGAAATGGGACCTGTATGCGCGTATCGCCTGCGGCAGAAAGACTACGACGGAAAGGAGACGCTTTCACCGGTGGCGCTCGTGTACATGGACACCGCTCCAACCACGACGAGGTTGCTTGCGAACTATCCGAATCCGTTCAATCCCGAGACGGAAATTGCGTTCGAGCTGGATAAACCCGCTCACGTTGTCCTGGAAGTCTTGGATATGTTGGGCAGAAGGATCGCCGTTCTTGCGCGCGGTGCTTTTTCGCCGGGGACACACGTCCGAACGTGGAATGGAAGAGATGCGAATCAAGTCCGGGTCCCCTCGGGCGTCTATCTCTACCGCCTGCAAACACAGGGCAAAGTCCTGATGCACCGAATGGTTTTGTGCCGTTGATGGTCGTTTTGGTGGGAATATCATGGCGGGATTTGCGATGGTGGGCGGTGAGGGAGTCGAACCCCCGACCTTCTGGGTGTAAACCAGACGCTCTAAACCAACTGAGCTAACCGCCCGTGAAAACGTAACTTAGTCGATATTTACGCAATGTGCAAATCCCGTTGTCGCGTGAAGATAATCTCACTACTTTCAATTTATGTAGGTTCTGTGGGGAACAAACGCGTCAACAATGGTCAAATTGCAAATAATGTACAAGGCCCCGGGAAATAAAGCTGAATTTTTCAGCATGCTTTCCCAGACCCATCTTCCATACATCCGGGAACTGCCAGATCAACAAGGAATACGGACCTACCGGATCCTGGAAGCGCCGATCGGCGAGCGGCTTTACGACATGATGATCGAAGTAGCATTTGCCGGAGAAGACGAGATGCAACGGGCCCTGGCTTCTCCGGAAGGAAGGAGGTTCGTCAAAGACCTTGTCCATTTCGGCGTAAATGCCGTTACCGTTACGTACATGGAAGAAACCTCGCTGTGAATGCCGGACCTTTTCAATTCATTCTGGTAGACGACGTTTCTTTCGAAGGTGTCTTCTGTTTTAACGCAGCGACAGACACGGGGATTTTTCAACAATGAGTTCTTTTTCGTTAGTGCTGGCCACCCGGAATCCTCATAAGGTTGCGGAAGTACGTGCCATTCTTTCCGTTCTTGATCTTGATATTCGGGAACTTCCCGATCAATGTTCCCCGGTCGATGAAACAGGCGCGACACTGGAGGCTAACGCGCTTCTCAAGGCCCGGGCGGCGTTCGAGTGCTCGGGCTTACCATCTGTGGCGGATGATACGGGACTGGAAGTGTACTACTTGCTTGGTGAACCCGGCGTTCGTTCGGCCCGGTACGCCGGTGAAAACGCGACATATGATGACAATGTACGTAAGTTATTGTGGGCAATGCGCGGTGTTCCGGAGCGAAGAAGGTACGCGCGTTTTCGCACTGTTGTTGCCTACGTGGACGACAGGCAAGAGATCACCCTTGAAGGCAAGGTGGAAGGAAAAATCCTGGAGCAACCTCGCGGTGTCAACGGGTTTGGATACGATCCCGTCTTTCGACCCGTGGGGTCATCGAAGTCGTATGCGGAAATGAGCGAGGATGAGAAAAACAGCGTCAGCCACCGCGCGGCAGCGTTGCGCAAACTTATGGATTTTTTACGCACGATGATATGACGATAACAAAAAAGAAACAACGGTATGTTTCCCGGCTTCTTATCCTGGGCTCGCTGTTCCTTCTCGTGTTGGGTTCATGGAATGGTTGCGGCGAAACGGACACTGTGGTTGTTTCCGGGGCGAGGGAAATCTGGCACGACGCGAAATGGTACCCTACCACAATCGGAAGCGTCTGGCGTTACCGTATCGATACGACGGATGCATCGGGTGACCTCGTTCCTGGCGTCTTCAGGAGAACAACGCGTATCATCGGCGATATAACGTACGATGGCAAGCGATACGTTGTCCAGGTTAACGAGGATGTTGCCGCGAACACGGTAAGTTTCGATACGACGTACATACGGAAAGCGGACGATGGATTGTATTTCTCCAGTCCCTCGTTGCTGATGTTGTCGAACTTGCCGGGTATTCCCGGGAGCGGCTCAGGCATTCCGCGTGATTTCAAGCTCCTGCCGTATCCTCTCGAAAGCACGCCGGGCTGGGAGATTTTCAATTACGATATCGAGTTGATCCCGTTTTTCAAACCCCATATCTATATAAACGCACGAAACCTCGGACTGGAAACTGTCGTCACCGAGATGCAGACATTCCGCGACTGCCTGAGGATTCGCATCGATCTCGACATCTTGCTTCCCAATCCTCAAGATCCCACAAACATCTTTAATCCTCTTATCATCAAGGAAGACGCTTCGTTCTGGTTTGGACGCCCGCTGGGCCTGGTGGCGGGGGAAGGCTCCCAGCTGCTCTTTGTTCTTCTCACCGGCCGCTTACCGTTGCGGGCATCGTCCATGCGTACACACCTCGAGCTCACAGGGATGGATATTCGCCAACCTGCATCTCGTTGTGAATAGCGATTTTACGGACGGCGAAAAAAGTCGTCATACCGCTTCGATACGATGACAAATTCCAGAGGCACGTTCTTTTGGCCATGGGAACCGGTTCAACTGCAATGCCGGCGGGGATACACCTCAAGTTTTATCGGTTCAGCAGCTTGCCTCAGGTAGACGATTTGCTTTACCGCAGGTAGAAACCCGGCGATCGACCGGCGGGCGTCATCAATGAAAAATTGTTTAAAATGGACTGATATGTCCTTGCGATCAAAATAGGAGCAATCGAATAATGTGTTTCGG
>JALUUP010000318.1 GCA_027021285.1 Bacteroidota bacterium
GTCTCATATGGGAGCGCTCTTCGCGCGACTGCCAAAAGCAAGGGAATACTATGAACAAAGCGAGAAATCCTCGTCAGAGACTACTTGAACTCGGGGATGAAGGAAACCCGACGCGGGGAGCAATTTACCGCTGCACGAAAATATCACGGCAACCGTTTTTAGGATCGGCGAGGAAGGAAAGGAAGGCAACGGCGATATTCCAAATATTCAAAGCGCCTGGGATGACGCGTGGATGGATCGCTACGGCGGCATCGATGATCCGAACGACAGAAATGGGTCTTTGCCGGCAGGTTTCACTCCTCTTGAAAATCCATTTTATTGCGCCCTTCCGTATAACGATTTTGACGCTGACGGGATGAGAAAACCGGCCGCGTTTGAAATTATCTATTGGGCCAAAACTTCAACCTGGGGCCCGAGGGAATCCATGTGCAAGAACAGGTGGATAAAAATTACCAAAGGACAGAAGACCGTGTATGCGCAGTGGGAGGATGTCGGGCCTTTCGGCGAGGATGATGCGCAGTATGTGTTTGGAGATGCGGTTCCTCAAAACGAAATAAATGACCGGGCCGGGCTGGATATCTCACCCGCCGTCAGGGACTATCTTGGTTTGTCTGGCATCGATAAGGTGAACTGGCAGTTCATCAGCCCGGAAAACGTCCCGTCTGGTCCCTGGAAGGAAATTATCACCGATTCTCGGATCTACTGGGAATAGGATAACCGACGGGATGCCGGCGATTCCCTGTTCTTTCAATAATCCCTCCCCTTTTTCCGCGGGAGCTGTCGAGCGCATGTATTTACAAGGGGAAAGGGAAGCAATTCCTTGCTCCGGCCCAAGATGCTTGACATCCTGTATTATTTTGTTTAGTTTTAGCCGGGATTCACGAAGAAATGACGATTCATGCGGGCGGTGCAGGTATGTTGTGCGATACTCAACCCTGCGATGGGACTGAGATGGCGGAGCCGTGCCGGGAAGAGGATTGGATGCGGGGGGAGTACGTGAATCAGGAGGAAGAGAATACGGATATGGGTTATGGGACGGGTTATCCTGTATTCGTGGCGCATGGAATCTTCGGCGGGTTTGACCGGGGTCCGGTGACGGTGTGAGGGAATGTCGGGGAAGTACTCCAGGTGCAAAGCTGCTCATGATTGAAAACGGCGACCACATACCGCAGGGGCACGAGCCGAACCCGGTACGAAGACGCCGCGCTTTTGGAGGAATGCGTTTTGAACCAGACCGCGGGAATGCATGTCGTATCGCGGCTGACGAAAGCATACACCCGATACGGCCATGACGCGCGAGTATCGTGCGAGCCACCAGCGCCACAGTAAATTGGTAGGAAAGATATTGTGTCAAAAAAACGTCAGGTAATGTTCGGGACCGGGCAGGCAGGATGCCGGACTGCCCGCGGTGTGCGAGAAATGGGGATTGACGTACGAGGTGTCAACCGTAGTGGCAAGCGTCCCGATCTGATGTCAGAAGTTGTTGCCCCGGAGCGCCTCAAGCAGGCTTGGTTGGAGCCAACCCCCGTGGAGACATGGATAGAAGATCCGGTGATAAAGAGAGCGTTGATGTCAAGGGGGCTTCAAAAACGGGTCGTTGCGACGGTGAATGAACAGTGTTGTTGGAAGCATCGATCTTCGGCCAGTGTTGCACATTCAATATTCCATGAAAGTGATGAGTGTTGATAATAAATCCACGTACTTCGGCAGAGACCTGGAGGCGATGTCTTTCGCAAAAAATTATTATAAATGGATCGTTGATGAGTTTAAACCATACCTGGGTCAAAACGTTCTCGAGGTTGGAGCGGGAACCGGTAATTTTTCGGAATTGCTGATGGAGCACGTAAAACGACTGGTTGCGTTCGAGCCATCGGAAAACATGTATCCGCTACTAAAAGAACATCTCGCCAGGTATCCTGACGTCGAAACAGTCAACAGCACGTTCGACCGTGAAGCGTCAAAGTTCGAAGGGCTCGTCGATTCCATTGTTTACGTCAACGTATTGGAGCATATAGAGAATGATGAACAAGAACTGCGCAATGTTTATAAAACGCTGAGACCTGGAGGTCACGCCCTGCTTTTCGTTCCGGCGCTTTCCTTCCTGTACAGCAATTTTGACAAGAG
>JALUUP010000319.1 GCA_027021285.1 Bacteroidota bacterium
TCCACCCACCTCCTGTTCCTGGCCGGATTCACGCTTCTGTCGCTGTCGCTCGGAGTGCGGTCTTACAAGACCCTGCTGGTTCGCGAGAAAAGGGGCGAGCGATGATCGAGGTCAGGCAGTGCCGAAAATCGTTCGGGGAGAGGTTGGTTCTCGATGGCTTGCAGTTCGCGGTGGAGCAAGGCGATACCTACGGCCTTCTCGGTCCTAACGGGGCGGGCAAGACCACGGCCATCAACATTCTCTGCAACCTTCTCGAGGCCGACGATGGAACGGTGCTGATCAACGGTTCTCCGGTATCGGAAGCCACCAAGTTCACGGTCGGTGTCGTTCCCCAGGAAATTTCCATTTACAAGGACCTGACCTGCCGGGAGAACATGCTCTTCTTCGGAAAGGTGTACGGCCTGCGGGACCCGGAGCGAACGGACCGCGTGAACGAGCTCGTGCGAATCTTTCACCTCGAGGAATACGCGCGTACGCAGGTGTCGAAGATGAGCGGCGGCTGGCAGCGTCGCGTCAACATCGCCGTGGCCCTTGTGCATTCGCCCGGTGTCCTGATTTTGGACGAACCCACGGCGGGCTTGGACGTCGAAGCCCGTTACGAGCTGTGGGAGTTGATCGCGGGTTTGCAGTCCCGCGGCGTTACGATTCTTCTTACCACCCATCACCTGGACGAGGCGGAGCGGTTGTGCTCGCGCATCGGCATCATGCGGGGCGGGCGCATCGTGGCGGAAGGGTCGCTCGATGAACTGCGGAAACTGGTGCCTGCCCGGCAGCTCGCCGTGGTGGAAACCGGCAGCGAGGAAACCTTGCTGGCCAGGGTGTCGTCTCTGGGCTGGGAGCATCGCCGTTACGGAGGCAGGCTGACGTTGCTACTTCCCCGGGAATTCAGCTTGCGGGAAATCGTGGAAACGCTTGACGGCGTTCCCCTCACATCCATCTCGCTTAGGGAAGTGGGTCTCGAGCACGTGTACATGGAGGCGGGGGCGGGTATGAATTGACGGCGGAACACGTTTGACCGGTCATCCTGGAACTTGCGCCAAAAAAGAAAGCGGCTTCACGAGGAAGCCGCTTTCTTTTTCATGGTTCGGCGCGATTCTTTCTACTTAAGGAGCGTCATTCGCCGTGTGGCGGTGAACGCTCCCGCTTTCATCACAACCATGTACACACCGCTGGGATACCGGGAACCATCGAACACGGCGTAGTGGGTTCCGGTTTCGACTGTCTGATCCACCAGCGTCTCGATTCGTTCACCCATGAAGTTCCGCACTTCGATCACCACGCGGCCCGTCCTGGGCGCCGCGTACACGATGCTTGTCGTGGGATTGAAGGGGTTGGGATAGTTCTGGTAGAGAGCGTATTCGCCCGGCGCAGCCGTTTCGCCGATTCCCGTGATCTGGCAGGCAAGGTCTTGCTTGCCGGAACAGATGTAAAAGAGATCTTTTGCGGTTTGCCAAAACAGGGTGAAGTCGCTCACTGTCGGGCCGACGTCGAAGCAGATGATTACAGTGATGGAACTGCCGGGAGGAAGACCGGGGCTGGTCTGAAGAATTGCTTCATGGGATGAGACCCAGGTTGTCGTCCATCCACCGCCTTCTACGCTGATATCGCGGATGATGACGCCGTCATCAGGCACGAGAAGCCTGAAGGACGTGATCTCGGAACTTGGGTCGTGCGTGTTCTGGAGCGTCAGCTTGTAGCAGCATTTTTTATCGGGAACTGAAGATATGGAGACTTTGTCACAGGCCTTGAACATTTCGCACTTGAAATCAATCGTATCGACGGCCAGGACATGTTCCATTTCCCCGATGATCAAAATCACGATCTTTTGGGTTTTCTTTTGCGCCGGAAGGATGCCGATGACGAATTGCAGACCCGTCGTGTCTTTGACCGGATTTGTCTTGGTTGCCACGACGAGGCGGTTTTTCGTGCTCGAGGAATCGATATACCAGCCAGGGGGGAGCTTGTGAGGGCCATTCGGCAGGATGACACCCAGCTCCTCACCCTCGTCATCGGTGGCAATGGCCACAACTACGGCCCCGGTAATGACGTCAGGTTCTGTCGATGGTTTCATCAACCTAAGTTTGAACGAGCAACTGTCGGTAGGCTCGTACTCGAAGTATG
>JALUUP010000320.1 GCA_027021285.1 Bacteroidota bacterium
CGGGGATCCAGCGCGCCACCGAACCAGGCACCGCTTTCACGTAGTCGGTGGCGGCCACGAAGACGGCATCATCATCTTTGAGGCACCGGGTGACGTACGGCACGCGCGGTTCCCGGTCGGGATGGCGCATGTTCCAGCGCTGGATTTCGTGCCCGTCCTTGTACAATTCCTTGAAGCTGGTGACGCTCCACACGTCGGCGGCGACGTCGAACTTCGATTCCAGGATCTCCGCGGCCTTGAGGACTTCGTTGAAAATCGCGCCGCTACCGAGGAGTCGCGCGCGCAGCGTGGAGGACGATTCCGAGCGGCGGTACCGGTACATGCCCCGGATGATCTGCTCCTTGATTCCTTCGACTTCCGGCATGCCCGGCATCAGGTAGTTCTCGTTTCCAACCGTGATATAGTAGAAAACAGGTTCGCCCTTTTCGTACATGCGATACAGTCCGTCGCGGACGATGACGGCCACCTCGTAGGCAAAAGCGGGATCGTAGCTCAGGAGGTTCGGGATGGTGAACGCCAGCAAGTGGCTGTTTCCGTCCTGGTGCTGCAGGCCCTCGCCCATGAGGGTGGTGCGGCCGGAGGTGCCACCGACCAGGAATCCCTTGCAGCGCATATCGCCAGCCGCCCACACCAGGTCCCCGATTCGCTGAAGGCCGAACATCGAGTAAAAGATGAAGAACGGGATGGTATTCACGCCGTGCGAGGCGTACGCGGTTCCCGCCGCAATGAACGACGACATGGACCCGGCCTCGGTGATGCCTTCCTCCAGTATCTGCCCGTCCTTCGCTTCCTTGTAGTAAAGCAAACTCGCCGCGTCCACTGGTTCGTACAACTGCCCCACGTGGGAATAGATTCCGACCTGGCGGAACAACGCCTCCATGCCGAAAGTGCGGGCTTCGTCCGGCACGATGGGCACGATCAATCTCCCGATTTCCTTGTCCTTCAACAGCTTGGACAGCATGCGGACGAACGCCATGGTAGTGGAAACCTCCCGGTCGCCTGTGCCCTTGTAAAATTCCTCGAACAACTCTTCCGGGGGCGTGGTGAATGGAGGCGTTTCAGGATTCCGGGAAGGGACGTACCCGCCGAGCGCTTTTCGCCGTTCCTTCAGGTACGTGATCTCCGGGCTGTCCTCGCGGGGACGATAGAACGGCGCGTCCGCGATGTCGTCGTCAGAGATGGGGATACCGAACCGGCTGCGGAACTGCCGCAGCTCGTCCTCGTTCATCTTCTTTTGCTGGTGGGTGATGTTCTTGCCTTCTCCGGCTTCGCCCATGCCGTAGCCCTTGATGGTGCGGGCGAGAATAACGGAAGGCGCGCCCTTGTGTTCGACCGCGGCTTTGAAGGCCGCGTGCACCTTCACGGGATCGTGCCCGCCCAGGCGAAGCTTCTTGATCTCGTCGTCGGACAGGTGTTTGACAAGCTCCAGCAGGCGCTCATCGACGCCGAAGAAGCGCTCCCGGATATAGGCGCCGCTCTCCACCGAGTACTTTTGCCATTCCCCGTCGACCGTTTCCTGGAGCCTGCGCACCAGCACTCCGTGCACGTCCTTTTCCAGCAATTCGTCCCAGTCCTCGCCGAGGATTACCTTGATGACGTTCCACCCGGCTCCGCGGAACACCCGCTCCAACTCCTGGATGATGTTCCCGTTTCCGCGCACCGGGCCGTCGAGGCGCTGGAGGTTGCAGTTGATGACGAAAATCAGGTTGTCGAGGCGGGCGCGCGCGGCGAGGGAAATCGCTCCCAGCGTTTCCGGTTCGTCGGTTTCCCCGTCGCCGAGAAAAGCCCATACCTTGGTCCCGGTGTCCTTTTTCAACCCCCGGTCTTCCAGGTAGCGATTGAACCGCGCCTGGTAGATGGCCGTGATGGAAGCCAGTCCCATGGAGACCGTGGGGAATTCCCAAAACTGCGGCATTAACCATGGATGGGGATAGGAAGAGAGACCTCGGTCGGAGCGGAGTTCCCGCCGGAACTGGTGAAGCTGCTCTTCAGTGATTCTTCCCTCCAGGAACGCGCGGGCGTAGATGCCGGGCGCGGCATGCCCCTGGAAGTAAATCTGGTCGCCGTCGTAGCCTTCGCCCCTGCCCCGGAAGAAATGGTTGAACGCCACCTCGTACAG
>JALUUP010000321.1 GCA_027021285.1 Bacteroidota bacterium
GAGTACTTTGACCTCGAGGCGGACTGTGCCAACACGTCGCCGACGCTTCTCACCGGCGGAAGCCGTGTTCTGCCGAAGGGCGATCTCCCTCCACGTGCCGCGCTGGCGGCGGCTGGAGCGGCGGGGGTAGCGGCGAGCACCTGCATCGTGATCCTGGCGATCACCACGACGGCGGATTCCGCGTTTCTTTTCATCTTCGCCGCAATGCTGATCCTGGCGTGGGGTTACAGCGCTCCGCCGTTCCGCTTCCATTCCCGTGGTCTCGGTGAATTGACGGCGACTGTGGTCATGACCGGCCTGACGCCTTTGACGGGGTATATCCTGCAGGCGGGAACATTGGACGGCATGCCGTTCGTCGCCCTGATCCCCCTGGCGTGCTTCCAGTTCTCGTCCATGATGGCGGTGGCTTTTCCCGACGTCGAGAGCGACGCCGCAGTGGCGAAGAACACGTTGGTCGTTCGGCTCGGCGGCAAAGCTCCCTTTCTGCACAACATCGTTCTGGTCCTTGGATACGTCGTTCTTCCGGCGCTTTCCTTCGCGGGATTGCCGGATATCGTGGTTCTCTCCGTGGTGATTACCGCGCCGCTGGGTATCCGGCAGGTGTGGAGAACGCGACAGGGAGACTGGCGTAACCCGCGGCGGAGGGGATTGTTTGCCGCGGGAAGCATCGCAACGCTCATGAGCGCCGCTGTCCTGGAAGCGCTTGCTTTTACATATCTTTGGATTGAGTAGAAGCGCGCCCTTCGACTACGCTCAGGGCTGCGTGTTTATCCTTCGCATATCTTCTGGTTGGATAGAAACTCGAGTGGTATTTCGGCGGTCGCCGCGGCGCGAGTAGCCGCAATTGCAATTTACCCGTATATTTCCGGGCATGAAGAAGTTGACAAAACAAGCGATGTACTGGGCGCCCAGGGCACTGGGACTCCTGTTTGCCGTGCTCCTGGGCCTGTTCTCTTTCGACGTGTTCGGAGAGGGTTATGGTTTATGGGAAACCGCGCTCGCTCTGTCGATTCACCTTGTTCCCGCGGGTGTTGTCCTGGTCGTTCTCGTGGTTGCCTGGCGCCGCGAATGGATCGGGGGGCTCCTTTTCCTCGTCCTGGCGGCAATGTATCCGGTTTTCTTCCGGGGGAATTTTCATTGGACCGCCATGCTGGTCATATCCGGCCCCGCTGCGCTTACAGGCGTTCTCTTCCTGGCGAACTGGGCGTACCGGCACAAGCTGCAAGTCGGTTCTCGATCGACGTGAGGGCTGACACAATCGATTGGGATTTGCTCATGAAAGGTAATGCCGAGTTTTTCAAAGCCGCCGGACTGCTGATGTTCCTCCTGTTCTTTCAGTCCTGCGCACCGGACCTGGAGCGTCATTTCTCGGGTGCGGATGCGGCGGCGTTTGTCCTGTTCGATGCGCGGAACGATCAGTTCACTCGCTACAACGAGCAGCGCTGCCGTGAACGATTCACGCCCGCCTCGACGTTCAAGATTGCTCATTCAATCATCGCGCTTGAAACGTCGGTTCTCGAGGATGAAAACACGGTCATCGAATGGGACAGCGTGCGCGTTCCGCGACAGGCATGGTGGAACAGGGAACCGTTCGCGCATTGGACGAGAAACCATACACTGGCCACGGCGATGAAATACTCGGTCGTTTGGTATTTCCAGGAAACGGCCCGCCGCATCGGTGCTCGGAACATGAAGCGGTATCTCGAAAAAATAGGGTACGGCAATGAAGACATCTCCGGGGGTATCGATCGCTTCTGGCTGGGAAGCACGCTGAAGATCTCCGCCGACGAACAGGTTGATTTCCTGAGGAAGTTTTATGACAACCGGTTGGGAGTTTCAGCGAGGACAACGAGCATCGTAAAGAACATTCTCGTGTTGGAAAAAACCGGTTTATACACACTGAGCGGCAAGACGGGATTGAGCAGCCGGGAAAACGGCACGTTCCTCGGATGGTTTGTCGGTTACGTCGAGCGGGATAACGGCGTGTGCTTCTTTGCCCTGAACATGGAGGGTCATGATCTCGATTCGATAGCGAGCGGTCGCATACCGGTTGCCAAGGCGGTTTTGACGGATCTCGGTGTGCTTCCCGGGAGCGCGGAGGCCGGGAGATGAACG
>JALUUP010000322.1 GCA_027021285.1 Bacteroidota bacterium
TTTGCCAAAAAATCCAACCTCGCGCGCAACCCCCGAAGGCCAGGCCGAAAACCGGCGGGTTGAAATTACCAGCAGGGACGGCAGGGTCCTTGCGCCGACCACGCGGAACGAAATCGAACGCCGTTACAACGTGGCAGGCATCGCTCTCTATCCCGTCATCAACGCCGAAGCGGGACTGGATACCTGGTCGCTCACGATGCGCCATGGAAGAAACGTCGTTATGGATACATCCGGTACGCGCCTCGCCCCGAAGCGTCTGGCATGGATGATTGTCCCGGAGGAATTCGAGAAGCAACCCTCCACCGAACACCTCGCCGTTTCCATTTCCGCGGCGGACGTGGAAGGGCAGAAGAAACTCGCCCGACTCGATATCCCCGTCAAACACTTGACCGTCGAGAAAAAACGCACGCAGCGAATCGGCGACAAGATCATCGCGCGTAGCCGCCTCATTGTTTTCGAGTTCGACAAGGCGACACTTTCGCCACAGAATCGTAAGATCATCGAGGAAGTGCGCCAGCAGATGACGCCGGAAACCAAGGTCCAGATTCTCGGATACACCGACCTGCTGGGCGACCCGCAACATAACCTCGATCTTTCGTTGCGGCGGGCTCAAGCAGTTCGAAAAGCGCTGGGTTCCATCATCCCCGACACCAACGTCACCGTAAAAGGCCTGGGCAGCACGGTGCTGCTCTTCGACAATAGCACACCTGAAGGGCGATTCTACTGTCGCATGGTGGAAATCATTGCCGAAACGCCCGTAAAGAACTAAGGCTCGAAACACGGTGAACAAAAAAAGGCAGATCGCGGGATCTGCCTTTTTATTGAATCGGTTACGCGTGTTACTTACATCATTCCCGACTTGATTTTAAATTCCTGCGCGCGGTTACGCCGGCGCATGTCGGCCAGATCACGAACATCCTTGTCGTTGTTGACAACAAGATCCAACATCACTTCCATGCAATTAAAACAAACGTGGGTATAGTCATCGCCGGGACCGATCTGGCGAACAAAATGTGTCTCCATAGGCGGTATTTCATGCCTGAAGGCGCATTGGTACGTGTTTTCCGAAACATGAGAATGCCATTGATAATACGGTGAAAACAGGGCGTTAAAAAGCTCAAAGGATCGGGCCAGATGGCGCTTGCTTTGAAAATGGGGCATGGTCAGGCAACCTCCTTCAGCACGTAGTAGGGTTTAGTGGGTTTGATTCCGTAGAGAAAGCGACAAGGTCGTTGACAGCAATCAAGTAATAGTCGCAACAATCAGACTCCGGCATCAACAGAAGATACGATTTTCTTTGTGAAAAGTCATCCCATTCGGCGCCCCTCTTTTTCCGGCGTTTCGTAAAAGACCGGATTTTTCTATTTTCTGGAAGCACTTTACGCCCCGGAGAACATCACGTACCGACCTGCCATTATTTACACCCCCGATGCAATACCTGGAATCACTTTCAAGCGTCGTCGTTGACATCGTATGGGGTCCGTTCCTCATCGTCCTCCTGGTCGGCGGAGGCGTGTTTCTCTTTATTCGATCCGGCATGCTGCCGGTGCGCCGGATCGGTTCGTCCCTGCGCCTGATAACCTCGCGAAACCTCAGCAGCGGAGAGACGGGCGCGATCCACCCGTTGAAAGCCCTTGCGACCGCGCTATCGGCCACGGTGGGCATGGGCAATATTTCCGGGGTCGCCGTCGCCATCACCATGGGAGGACCGGGAGCGCTGTTCTGGATGTGGGTTACGGCCCTGGCGGGCATGGCCACCAAGTTTTTCACCTGCTCCCTTTCCGTGATGTACCGCAAAACCGACAGGGCGGGCAACACCCTTGCTGGACCGATGTACGTCATAGAACTCGGACTTTCCCGCTGGTTGCGGCCGCTCGCGTACATGTTCGCAATTGCCGGACTCATCGGGTGCCTGCCGCTGTTCCAGATCAACCAGTTGGCCCAGACCCTTTCCGAGATCGGCTCCATCGATCCCTGGGTCACCGGTATCGTATCCGCCGTCTTTGTTTTCGCCATCATCCAGGGCGGCATCCGTTGGATCGGAACCGCCGCGGGCATCATTGTTCCCGTCATGAGCGGGGTGTATCTCGTTTCCGTCCTCATCATCCTGTTC
>JALUUP010000323.1 GCA_027021285.1 Bacteroidota bacterium
CGCCTATACCATCGACACCTGGGACTTCGCTTACACCGCGGGGAAACACGACTGGCTCCAGTTCCAGATCGACGACGACACGTTCTGGGGCATCATGCACGGCGACAACAGCGGCTACTACGAGGCTTTCCGCATCATGTCCGACCTGTACTTGCGTTTCAACGAAATGGAAAAAGCCCGCGCCTGGTCTGAACGCGCGAAGGCAATCCGCCGGGCAATGAACACGGCCTGCTGGAACGGAGCGTTTTACACGCATTTCGTGAAACTCACTCCCGTGAGCGTTCCCGGCGTCGACGAGGCGGCGCAGCTCAGTCTCAGCAATCCCATGGATATCAACCGGGGCGTTGCCTCGCACGAGCAAGCGGTATCGATCATCAGGGAATACCTCCGGCGCAGGCAACACACGGAGGCATTCGCCGAATGGTTTTCCATCGATCCTCCCTTCCCGGACGGCGTGTTCGGCGACGCGCGTCTGCGCGGTGGCATGTACTGCAACGGCGGCATCATGCCACTGGTCGGGGGCGAGCTGGCCCACGCCGCGTTCGATCACGGATTTGAAGCATACGGTACCGATATCCTCGAACGATATTATCAGCTTATCGCAGAGAAAGGTGAAACGTACCTGTGGTACCAGCCGGACGGCACGCCGGCAAGTCTCGACACAAGCACAAGCCCGGACGCGACACCGACAGACGGGTGGGGTTCCAGCGCCATGCTGTACGCGCTCGTGGAAGGACTCGCGGGCGTGGAAGACCGGCTGAAGCGCTTCGAGAATGTCGCGCTTTCACCGCGCTGGATCGCCGCGGGAATCGACCACGCGGATGTTCGCGTTTCCTACGCCGCCTCAGGAGCGTATCTTTCCTACGAGTTCGACCACTCGTCGCGTGGAATATCACTTGCCGTGAATACACCGGAATCCGAGGTACATTTTCACGTGCTGCTGCCCGGACACTGCAAGGTTCGCGGCGTGACCGGCGGCAACCGTCGTATTCCCCATCAGGTACAGAAGATTGAACAAAGCTCGTATGTCGATTTCACAACCGGCGTGACGAAAGAAGCCACGTTCGTCATTTCTTTCCTCTGATGATCAACCACTCTCACCACACAGCCGCATGGCCTCCGAGCAAATGATACCGCTCTTCGAACGCACGGAATTCTACGTCGTCGTTTTCTACCTGCTCCTCATGATCATGATCGGGTTGTACTTCGTACGGCGGAACAAGGGCGGGCTGGATTTCTTCGCCGGAGGCCGGGCCGTCCCGTGGTGGGTCAGTGGCATTTCCCTGTACATGGGAAATTTCTCGGCGTGGTTGTTCACGGGCGGAGCGGGCATGATTTACAAAACCACGTGGTACGGTCTTTTGTACTTCTTCCTGACCGGGGCGGTGTCTTACCTCATCGGTTCGCAGCTCACGGCGGTACAATGGAGGCGAAGCAGGGTCATCTCGCCGGTGGAATTCACGCGCACGCGCTTCGGAGTGGGGACCCAGCAAATGCTCGGTATCATTACGTCGGTCGTGTTCATTGCCGCCGCCGGAAACCAGCTCCGCGCCATTTCATCCATCGTCAACTCCGTGCTGGGCATTCCCTTGGCGACAGCGGCGGTCTTCATCGGCGTCATCGTCATCCTGTACACGCTGGCGGGCGGATTGTGGGCGGTCATGGTTACGGACGTGGTCCAGTTCGTCGTCCTGTTGAGCATCACGCTGCTGATCGCGCCTCTTGCCGTGTACCTCGTGGACGGCGGACTGGGAGGCATCCTGGCAACCATGAATTTCTCCATTCCCCCGCCCGATGGTTCCGCTTCTCACGACGCGCATTTTCTCGTGGCAGGCTTGATTTCGTTTTCGCTCGGGGTCGCCTCGGGGCAGGGCCCCCGGTTCTACTGCGTGCCCGACGAGAAGTCCGCCCGCAAGGTCGGTTTCTTTGCCGCAGCGCTGTTCCTTACAACACCGATATTGTTCAGCCTGCCGTCGCTGGCTGCGCGGGCTCTCTGGGGAGGACCGGACCTGCTTGCCGATCACATCCAGGGACCGAATCCCCACGAACAGGTCTTCACCGCGATCGCCATGAACGTCCTGCCGCCGGGCCTGGTCGGCATTTTC
>JALUUP010000324.1 GCA_027021285.1 Bacteroidota bacterium
GCAACGGTGAAACGTGTCGTAACGTCTCCGGTCCCGATATCCTCTCGCAACGCCCGCTCCAGGGCATCGATCATGGCGCTGTCGCGCAACACCGACAATTCCATCATGATCCTCCCGAAAATCGCTGAAAGTATTCCTGCGGCGTAAGCGCCTGTTCCAGGTCGCCGTGGTCGCGATACTGCGAAATATAGTGCTGGTAATTCTTCGCGTGAATCATCAGGGCATCCCGCTCTTTCTGCGCGAGTTCCTTTCGCACCTTCGCCGGAACGCCCGCAGCCAGCGCTCCGTCGGGAATCACTGCGCCGCTCCGGACCACGGCGCCCGCCGCGATCAGTGCGCATTCTCCGATCACGGCATGATCCAGAATCGTCGCCTGGATGCCGACCAGGCTTCCATCACCGATCCTGCACCCGTGTACGACGACTCCGTGACCGATGGTAACGTTACTTCCGATAACCAGGGGCGCGGATTTCCATGTTACGTGCAATGTACAGTTGTCCTGGATGTTGGTGCGCGGTCCAATGGCGATGCGATGAACGTCCCCGCGGACAACCGTGTTGAACCACACGCTGGCATGTTCCCCGATCGTCACATCGCCCACGATAACGCACCCGGGCGCGAGAAACACCGTCGGGTGGATCGTGGGCCAAACACCCTGGTAGGGAAGAATGACGGCGGTTTGGGTCATTTCACTTCGCTGTACTTGGGGGGCGTCCAGTTCTTTCTGCTCCATTGAATCAATTCCACGTCAACGTTACCGATGAGAACGTGAAGCTTGGCGTAGATGGGAACACGAGCTTCGTCATTGCTGAACCAGCCGCGAAAGCCGCCGGTCAAGCCGAATATTCCCGTGAACCCCGCCTCGCCGTCAACCTTCACGACGTCAACCGGGTAATCAAGGGCGTCGATCTTCATTGACGTTCTCCCCCGGTCGAAATTGATGCGGGTGAACGAGGTGTCATGATAAATGAGCGTGGGGACGTCGAGCGAAAAGCTCCGGCCTGCGAAAGCCCGGGCGAAATAGAGAATCGACAATCCGTCCTGGTACTGACGATGTTTCAACGCCACCGTGTCCACGCGCTCCTTGACGATCTTGTCGCCAATCCGGTCCATGATGTACACGACGTCGTTGGAAAAATCATAAGTGTACGTAATGTATTTCCACGTTGTGTCTTCCACCGGTTCGCGAGCGGAAAAAGAAACGGAACGAAGATGCTGGTCCATGGTGCTTTCGAAGATTGTCAGAAGGGACACGAACGGGACACCATCGTAGGACTGAATCTTACATGTCGTCTTGTAATAGATATTCTCATCCACCGTGTCAATAGCCACGACGCGCGCCGTGATCGTCCCGAGATCGATGAACAGGTAGCTGACTTCATAGACCAGTTCCTCGCCGACCTGGAAAAGGCCGTCGGGGGCGCGCAAGGTATCCTCGCCCGCCGACTGGAGGGCAGCCCCGGGCAGTGCGGAAAAGATCAAAAACAGGAACAGGCGGTCAATGTAACATCGACCGCCTGCGTTCCATGGAATCACATGTCTCATTGCATGATATCAGTTCAAACCGGCGATCTTCATCGCTTCCGGAAAAAGCTCGACCGCTTTCTTGAATTGCTTGTCCACGGCAAGCATGGCACGGAAATACCCCTCGTTGCCAAACAGGTTGCGTGCAATCTGCGCCTTCAGCAAGGCGGCGATATATACCTTGTCCGTATTGAACTGCTCCTCGTTGAACGCGATGTCCTTGGTCTCGAGGAACTTCACGTATTCCTGGAGAAGCGCATCGGACACGGTAAACTCGTTGATGAACCGTACGGCTTCGTTCCGGGCATAGCGCTCGGGAAACGGCGGCCTGGCGTTGTCCATGTACCCGCGCACGAATTCGTACACGAATTGGCGGCCCTTGGCGGCGTATTCCTGGAGCTTGCCGGACGGCACGATGTAATCCGGCGTGATTCCGCCGTCGCCGTACACCTTTCGTCCGCCGTCCGTTTCGAACACGGGCCGGCTCGAATCGGATTCCGCTTTGTGGAAGATGTTCTTCATGTCTTTTTCAGCATGACGGTATGCCGCCCGGTAATAT
>JALUUP010000325.1 GCA_027021285.1 Bacteroidota bacterium
ACGCGAGAAAATCTTTCTTGGCGAGGATGCCCGCCCAGGTGTCGAATATCTGCACGATGTCCACGCCGCCTTCCCGCACCTGCAAGCGCAGGTAGCGAATGGCGGCCTCGGTAACGGTATCCAGGAGGCGATGGAGCTTGTCCGGGCAAGCGTAGAGCAGGCGTTTCACGTGTGCGAAGTGCCGCGAGCCTCCGCCTTCGATCATGTATGTTGCCAGGGTCCAGGGCGCGCCCGCGAAGCCGATGAGCGGAACCCTCCCGTCCAGGTTTTTCCGCGTGAGGGCTTCCGCGTCGTACACGTAGCGCAGGCGTTCTTCCACCCCGTCCAGATTCAGGGACGCGATCTGCTCCTCGGTGCGGATAGGATTGGGAAAACGCGGTCCGCCCTTGCCTTCCTCCACCACCAGCTCCATGCCCAGCGCCTCGGGGATGACGAGGATGTCCGAGAAGATGATGGCCGCATCCACGCCCACGAGGTCCACGGGCTGGATGGTGACCTCCGCGGCCAGTTCCGGCGTTTTGCACAACGTCAGGAAATCCGTTGTGGCGCGCACGGCGCGGTATTCGGGCAGGTATCGTCCCGCCTGTCTCATCATCCACACGGGGCGGCGCGGTGTGGGTTGACTACGGGCGGCGCGAACAAGGAGGTGTTCGGCGGTACTGTTTGACGTAGCAGCAAAGTTTCGTGTATCAGGAGTTGTTCTCATGTTCCTGCTCTCGATGGTTTGAATTCGTAGTAGTGTCGGGCCGATGCGCCGCTCGATGCGCGAAGTGAAGGTATTGCCCAATGGCGAACGCCAGCGCTTCCGCCGTGGCCTCGTCCGGCATGATGTCCACGCGCAATCCCAGCCTGGTCGCCTCCGCGCCGGTGGTTTCACCTATTACGGCGACGGGGACGTTCTTCGGGCCACGTTCGGGAAGGAGTTCGCGGAAACGCCGCACGGCGGACGGGGAATAAAAGGCCACGCACCGGACGAGACCTCCGTTCCACCATTCGCGGAGCGCCTCGACCGCTTCGGGAGCCGGGGGAAGGTTCCGGTACGCTGTGACGCGATCTACACGGGCTCCGAACGTTTCCAGCGAGAGCCGGAGATCGTCGCGGCCCAGGTTCGACTGCAGGATCAGGAAGCGCTTATTGGCGGGATCGCCCAGCGTCTCGACCAGGGCGGCGGCTGAGTACACGGCAGGGAGCGAGAGAAGGCGAAAACCTTTCGCCTCGAGGGATTCGCGTCCGGCAGGTCCCACGGTGGCGACGGGCGGCCCCTTGTGGGGATCGATTTCCAGGGCTTCGATACGTTCCAGGAAGAAACGCACCGCGTTGGAGCTTGGGAGGATGACCGCGTCGTAGATGTCAAGCGTGCGAAGCGCCGCGTCAACGTTCCGCCAGGAGTCCGGCGGCTCGATACATACCAGCGGCAGGTACCGCGCTTCGAATCCCATCGTGCGCAAAATGCCGGGTGTGGGATCGTTGTCCCTGCGGGCGCGGGTAAGCAGGATGAAGGTCTCAGTCATGCGCGCCGCCTTTCTGCACAAGGCCCAGTATGATGGAAAACATGTTCTCGCGTTCCTCCTTGCGCCGGTCTTCGGTGGTGTTGCCGTGGATGCCGCGCATGGCCATACCGTCGATGATGCCGAAAATACAGTCGCCGAGAAGGTTGAGCGAAGGGAATTCCCTGAAGTCGCCTTCTTCGATGCCGCGTTGCAGGATGGCGGTAAGCATGGCGCGGAGCTGAGCCCGCAGCTCCCGGCAGGTTTCGGACTGTGGCGAGGAGGTCTTCACTTCCTCGCGCTTCCAGATGACGAAGAAGTTCGGGTATTTCAGAAAGAACGAGTAGAGGTGCACGACGAACCGGCGGAGATCCATGACGGGGGGATGCCGGTGCTGCAGGCGTTCCTCGAGCTGCCGGATGAGTGTCTGCATCCTCGTTTCGATGATAGCGAAATACAGCTCTTCCTTGGAATTGAAGTAATTGTACAACGTTCCCTTGGCGATGCGTGCTTCCCGGGCCACGTCTTCCATGCACACGTGGTGGAAATCCAGGTGGGAGAAGAGCCTGGAAGCGACATCCAGGATGTA